>JAMNYN010000485.1 GCA_023622805.1 Pseudomonadota bacterium
ATGATGCGGCCTTAATATCCAAACAGTTTCTTGGATATTAATCCAAGCCTGTTTGCCTGTCGAGAGCGATCCATGCCTGAAATCTCCACCGCCCCCTCTGTTCCCTCGGCCCCGAGGCCAAGGTGGTGCGCGAGCAGCACCTGCTGGCCGGCGCCACGCGCTGCGCCTACCGCATCACGCAAGACCCGGCCTGAAGTACCCGCAGCGCACAGTCACCAGAACGGGTGATTGCAAAGAGCAGCAAGGCGGTGCCTTGCCTGGCGGATTGACTGCGACAACGGCCGCCCCGCGCCTGATGCCACAAGCACGGCATCACAAAAAACACACACATTTACAATCAAAAAAGCCGATCCACCACCGCTGTCCCCATGTTTTCCGAAAGCCATTGCTCGCGCCACCACCACCTCCGGAAACGGCCGCTGTTTGACGCCTGCGCAAGAATGCTGCGGCTGGCGGTGTTCACCCTGCTGTCCATGGGATGGCTGGCATCGGCGCATGCCGCGGAGAAGGACAGGCCTGCGCTGGACCCCGCCTGCAAGCCGCAGCTGCGCGGCACCTGGGCCGCACGGGAACTCCAGGATCAGGTGCGTCCCGCCGAAGGCTGGGAGGAAATCACCCTGCCGGACCGGTGGAAGCAGCGCTGGCCCGAATGGCATGGCGTGACCTGGTATCGGGTCGACTGGGAACTGCCTTGCGGTCGCCAGCATCTGGCCTTGTTCATCTCGGGCATACGCCAGGCGGGAGTGGTCTACTGGGGCGACGAGCTGCTGTGGCGTGACCGCAATCTCGAGCCCCCATACTCACGCGGAGGCAATCTGCCCCGGGTCTGGCCGGTGAGCACGCGCGACGGCCCCGGCATGCGCAGCGTATGGATACGGGTGATGGGCCAGGCCGAGCCTACCCCGGGCCTGGGCGAAGTGCTGCTGGACGACGCCATGGCGCTGACACAGGAGCACGCCCGGCGGACGTTCCGCCAACGCACCGTCTACCTCATCACCGCCTCGCTGTCCCTGGCCATAGGATTGACGGCGGTGACGCTGTGGCTCTGGCGGCGCAGCGAACGCATGTACCTCTGGTTCGGTCTGATGCATTTGTGCTGGTCGGCGTACCTGGCCCATGTGCTGCGCACCGAACCCTGGCCATGGTTGCGCAGCGAAAACCATGGCACGCAGCTGATCCTTTTCTTCATGCTGTACGGCAACTGCTTTTCGCTGTTCTCGCAACGTTTTCTGGGCCGCGATCTTCCCCGCCTGAATGTGCTTGCATGGACCGTCACCGGCGTGCTGTTCCTGCTCAATGCCTTCATACCCTATGAGGCAGGCGATCAGTTCACGCTGCTGGGCTTTCGCTGGTCCGGTTTTCTGTTCAGCGTGAGCGTCCTCTACGCGATCTACACCGCCCTGCGCACGCGCAAGCCAGAACACCTCTGGCTCGCCGCCTGCTGGACCGTCATGCTGATTGTCAGCGTCCATGACATCTTCGTCGCCGCGCGAGTCTGGCAGAACCATGCAACCTGGTCCTCCATCACCGCCCCGGTGACCACCGTGTTTCTGGCCGGGTTGATGGGCTGGAAGATCGCCGGCTATATGCGGCGCATCGACGGCTTCAACACGGAACTGCATGCCAACGTCACCCAGGCGCGCGCCGAACTCGCGCAGGTGCTGGAGCAGCAGAAAGCCCAGGCCGTGGAAAACGCCAAGCTGCAGGAGCGCGCCCAGATCGCGCACGATCTGCATGACGGCCTGGGCGGCAATCTGGTGCGCTCCATGGCCCTGGTGGCGCATGCGCCTGACTTGTCCCAGGACCGCGTCATGTCCATGTTCAAGGTGCTGCGCGATGACTTGCGACAGGTCATTGATGCAGGCTCCAGCGCCACCACCCCTGTGCCCGAAACGCCAAGGCAATGGCTGGCCCCGCTGCGCCACCGGCTGACCATGATCCTCGACGAACTGGGCATACAGGCACAGTGGCAGATCGACGAAAACTGGAAGACCGCGCCCACCGCCATCCAGTGCCTGGCGATGGCGCGCTTCGTGGAGGAAGCGTTCTCCAACATCATCAAGCACAGCCGCGCACGCCATGTGCGCGTGGTCAGCACACAGCCCTCGGACATCTCGTGGCAGGTGGTTGTCGAGGACGATGGCGTGGGCTTCGATGTCGCCACCGCCACCGCCGCGCGCCTGGGTATAGGCATGCAAAGCATGCGTGCGCGACTGGCGCGCACCAACGGCAGCCTGGAAATTCAGTCCCAACCGGGGCGTACGGTGCTGCACGCACACATGGTCCTGGCGCCCCGCAATTAGCGTATCGCCCAATGAAAAAAGCCTGGGCCACGGCCCAGGCTTTGGTGTTCAACGCCCCATGGGGGCGCTGCGATCGTCAGACGCCGGTCACCGCCACGGCCTTGCTGATCAGGTGCTCTTCCAGCGCTTCGTGGCCGCCTTCGCTGCCCAGGCCGGAATCCTTGATGCCGCCGAACGGCAGTTCAGCCGAAGGCGTCGCGGGCTGGTTGATCCACAGCATGCCGGTTTCCACGCGATCGGCCAGGGTCTGCACGTTCTTGAACGACTTGGTGAAGGCATAGGCAGACAGGCCGTAGCTCAGGCGGTTGGCCTCGGCAATGGCTTCGTCCAGCTGACGGAAAGTGCGCAGGCCGGCGATGGGGCCGAACGGCTCCTCGTTGAACAGCATGGAGTCCATGGGCGGGTTGACCACCAGCGTGGGCGCGAAGAAGTTGCCGACGTCGCCGATGCGGTGACCGCCGGTCACCACCTCGCCGCCCTTGGCCTTGACGTCGGCCATGATGGTTTCCATGGCCTGCAGACGGCGCTCGTTGACCAGCGGTCCGAGCTTGGTGTCGGCCGAGAGGCCGTCGCCGACCTTGAGGCTTTCAGAGTAGGCGACATAGGCACTCTGGAAGTCCTTGGCCAGGGATTCATGCACCAGAAAGCGCGTAGGCGCGATGCAGATCTGGCCCGCATTGCGGTACTTGGCCACGCCGATGGACTTGGCCGCGAGTTCCACATCGGCATCTTCGGCGACGATCACCGGCGCATGACCGCCCAGCTCCATCACCACCTTCTTCATGTGCGCGCCGGCCTTGGCGGCCAGCAGCTTGCCCACGGCCGTGGAGCCGGTGAACGTGACGAAGCGGATCACCGGGTGGGCGATCAGGTAGTCGGAGATTTCGGCCGGATTGCCATACACCAGGCCCACCACGCCGGGCGGCACGCCGGCGTCGACAAAACACTGCAGGAAGGCGGCGGGCGAGGCCGGCGTATCTTCGGGTGCCTTGCACAGGAAGGAACAGCCCGTGGCCAGCGCCGGGCCGATCTTGCGGGCGACCTGGTTGAGCGGGAAATTCCAGGGCGTGAAGGCGGCAACGGGACCGATGGGCTGCTTGAGCACCATCTGGTGGCTGGCGGGGTTGGCGCCGGGCACGATGCGGCCGTAGACGCGCCGGCCTTCGTCGGCAAACCATTCGATCATGTTCGCGCAGCTCAGCGCTTCGCCGCGCGCTTCGGCCAGCGGCTTGCCCTGCTCCACGGTCATGATGTGGGCGATCGCATCCGCGCGCTCGCGCAGCAGCGCCGCGGCTGCGCGCATGATGCGCTGGCGCTCCACGGAGGACGTGGCACGCCAGATTTCAAAGCCTTTTTGCGCCGCGGCCAGGGCCAGGTCCAGGTCTTTCACGCCGGCATGCGCCACGCGGCCGATCACCGTGCCGGTCGCGGGATTGAGCACGTCGATGGTCCGGCCATCGGCTGCATCCTGCCAGGCGTTGTTGATCAATAGACGCGTATCGGGGTATTGGAAGCTCATGGAAATCCTCTGCTGAAAGTGGACCGGTGGACATTGGCTTGCACGCACGCGCACAGCGCTAGCTGCTCACGTTGCGAGAGGAGGAATATTAGATGATCTGGCTCGCCAGAATCTCCCGGCATGCGCAATTCCTTGAAGCCAGACCTGCGCCACGCACTCCATGCTCCATCAGCGACCCCGCGTTTAACGCGCGCGTTGCGGGCCATCACATGCCCATTCAGCCCACCGGGCCCGGCGTGGGCGAGCACAACGCCCGGGTCTTTGCCGAGTTCGGCGTGGACGCCGAGGAGCTGGCGTCGCCCACGGCGCAAGGCCTGGAGTGAACGTGGGTCGGCGGTCATAGAATCGACAGCGACCCATCCGAATCCCACCCTCCATACGCTCCGTCCGCGCCGCGCGCAGAGCGTTTGGAACCAACGAGGCTGCTGTGAAAGAGACCCCCTCTCCCAAGAAAAAACGCACGGTGCGCGAACCCCAATGGCGGCAGGAGGGAACGGAGCCCGATTACCGTTTCTCGCTGGCCAATGAACGCACGTTTCTCGCCTGGATACGCACCGCCCTGGCGCTGCTTGCCGGCGGCGTGCTGCTGGACCAGTTCTCCACCAAGCTCGGCCCGCACCTGGTGGTGGTGGCGCTGGCGGTCGTTCTGGGCATGCTGGCGACCGCCCTGTGCGGGCTGGCCTATGTGCGCTGGCGCGCCAATGAAGTCGCCATGCGCCATGCCCGCAAATTGCCGGGCACGCTGGCCATTCCGCTGATCTCCGCGGTCACGCTGGTCCTCTCTGCCGTGCTGGTGTTCCTGCTGATGGTGCAGGCATGAACCCAGGCGCGCAGGCGCGGGACCCGGGCCTGCAGCCCGAACGCACGGCCTTGGCCTGGAGCCGTACCGGACTGGCGATGCTGGTCAATGCGCTGCTGGCCCTGCGCACGGGCTGGACCAGCCACCAGGCGCCCATCACGGTGCTGGGCTTCGTGTTGCTGCTGGCCTCGGGCGCCATCATTTTCTACGCGGCCTGGCGCCGGCGCCACCTGCTGCGCGGCCAGGGCCCCATAGCGCCATCGGCGCACGCCATCGCCGCGGTGGCGGCCGCCACGCTGCTGGCCTGCGCGGTCGAGCTGGCGTCGGTGGTCACGGGCTGAAGAACCCCAGCGCTCAAGCGCTTTCGGCGCCAAAGAGCTGAAAGCGAAACACCGCGCCCTTGTCCGGTAGCTGCACCAGATGGATCTCGCTGCCGTGCAATTGCAATATGCGCTGGACGATCACCAGGCCCAGCCCACCGCTGCTGGCGCTGTCGGTACGCGAGCCGCTCATGAACACCGGGCGCATGAACAGCGACTTCTGCAGCGCCCCCGGAATGCCGCCGCCGGTGTCACTCACCTGCACCGCCACACCCGCGTTCTGGGCCCGCAACTGCACCACGATTTCGCCGCCCATGGGCGTGTGGCGGATGGCGTTGTCGAGCAGGTTGGTCAGCACACGCTCTATCATGCCCAGATCGGCCGATACCACCGGCAGGCCCGGTGCGATATCGGGCGTGAGCCGCTGGCGGCGCGCTTCCGCCGCCAGCTCGAATTTCTGGAACACGTCCTGCACCAGATCGGCCAGCGCGAAGCGCTCTTTCTCCGGCTTGACCACGCCGTATTCAAGCCGCGCCAGCTCGAACACTTCCTGCGCGAGCCGGCCCACCTTGCGGCTCTGGCCCAGGGCGATTTCCAGGTAGCGCCGCCGCTCCGCCTCGTCCAGCGTGTCGGCCTTGAGCAGCAGGGTTTCCAGGTAGCCATGCAGCGAGGTCAGGGGCGTGCGCAGGTCGTGCGAGATATTGGCGAACAACTCGCGCCGCTGCTGGTCCTGCAAGCTCAATTCGCGCCATTGCTCGGCGAGGCGACGCGTCATCTGGGTAAACGCCTGGCCCAGTTGCGCGATCTCGTCACTGCCTTGCGACAGACGCTCCAGTTTGGGCAGTTCGCTTTCCAGCGACACACCCTCGGTTTCAAAGCGCTTGACCGCCGCCGTGAGCTCGCGCAGCGGCCGGGTGATGAGGCGAAAGGCCGTCAGGCCCGCAATCAGTCCCAGCAGCGCCACCAGGCCCATCAAGCCCAGCGTGGTGCGCAGCACGTTGTCGCTCGCCGTGTGGGCCACCAGCGCATCGTGGTCTTCGCCCTGAAGCACCACGTAGACATAGCCGGCGTCACGCCCGCCCATGCGCAGCGGGGCCGCACTGAATACTTTGGAAGCGTCCGAGCTGCGTGGATCGTCCCCCAGAATGGGCAAGGGTTTTCCGTCCAGCAAGGCGCGCACCGGCCCCAAGTCCACGCGGTCGCGCTTGAGGTGGCCGGGCGGTGCGGCCTGGGCCGCTATGCGGCCGTCCAGCCCCAGCAGGTAGACCTCCACGCTGGGATTGACGGCCATGAGCTTGTCGAACAAATCCTTCACCGCGGCCTGGTTGAGACCGCCCGGCTGCATCAGCTCGGCGTTCTCGGCGATGTGCGCCGCCAGGCCGCTGGACAGGCGCTGGATGACTTCCTGCTCATGCTTGCCGGTGGCGCGCACCTGCAGCCAGACCGACGCGCCGCAGCACACCAGCAGCAGCACGGCGAACACCGCCGACAGCCGCCGCGACAAGCTGGCCCAGGCCATCATGGTGCGGTCTCCCCGCCGGCCGCGGCCGACAGCTTGTAGCCATGTCCCCACACGGTGAGAATGTGGCGCGGCTGCGCCGGATCGGCTTCGATCTTGATGCGCAGCCGGTTGATGTGCGTATTGACCGTGTGCTCGTAGCCGTCGTGGCTGTAGCCCCAGACATGGTTGAGCAGGTCCAGCCGTGAGAACACTTTGCCGGGGTTGCGGGCGAAGAAGTACAGCAGGTCGAACTCGCGTGGCGTGAGCTCTATGGACTTGCCCGCGACGCGCACTTCACGCGCCTGCGGCTCGATGTCGATCTCGCCCAGCGAGAGACTGCCGAACTCCATGCGCGCATTGCGCGCCAGCGCGTCGGTACGCCGCAGCAGCGCCTTGACGCGGGCCACGAGTTCCAGCACCGAGAAAGGCTTGGCCAGGTAGTCGTCGGCGCCCAGCTCCAGACCGAGGATGCGGTGCACTTCACTGGAACGGGCACTGATGATGATGATGGGCGTGTAGCGGGCCATGGCCCGGGCACGGCGGCAAATCTCCAGGCCGTCGACGCCCGGCAGCATCAGATCGAGCACCAGCGCATCCCATTGGCCGCGCTCCAGTTCGCGCAGGCCCGCATGGCCGTCGGCGGCGTGCTCGACCACATAGCCTTCATCGCGCAGATGCATGCGCAGCAGCTCTGCAATGTGGAGGTCGTCTTCGACGATCAGTACGCGCTTGGTGGAGTCCATGGGCTGCATTTTCTCGCGATACGCGTTGTGGAATTATCACAATTAATTGAACTTTGCGTGATACATCCGCCATGGGCTGCGTTCAAGAATGCAGCCATGAACAGCACTCTCATCGCCCCTCTCGCCATTCCGGCTGATCGTCGGCCGATTCACCCGCTGTGGATGCGCATCACGCACTGGCTCAATGCCTTGGCCGTGGTCATCCTGGTGATGAGCGGCTGGCGCATCTACGACGCATCGCCCTTCTTCCCATTCTCCATCCCGGCGGGCATCACGCTGGGCGGCTGGCTGGGCGGTGCGCTGCAGTGGCATTTCGCGGCGATGTGGCTGCTGGTGTTCAACGGCCTGTTCTACCTCACGCTCAACATCGCCAGCGGCCGGCTGGCCCGCAAGTTCTTCCCGCTCACACCGCAAGGCGTGCTGCACGACCTGCTGGCCGCCCTCAAAGGCAAGCTCGCGCACTCCGACCCACGCCGCTACAACCACGTGCAGAAGCTGGCCTATCTGTTCGTCATGCTCGACCTGATCGTGCTCGTGCTGTCGGGCCTGGTGCTGTGGAAGTCGGTGCAGTTTCCCCTGCTGCGCGAACTGCTGGGCGGCTACGAGTTTGCGCGCCGCATCCACTTCTGCGCCATGGCCGCCATCGTCGCCTTTCTTGTCGTGCACCTGGTGATGGTGGCCCTGGTGCCCAGAACCCTGCTCACGATGATCCACGGCCGCGCGCCCAAAGCATGATGAAAATCCACAAAGCCCATACCCTGCTCGATATCGACGGCGATGCCGTGCTGCGCGAAGCCCGTTCGCTGATAGTCAAGCAGTTGGACCAGCCCGCGCGCCGCGCCTTCTTGCAGCGCTCGCTCACGCTGGGCGGCCTGTCGCTGCTCACCGGTTGCAGCCTCAGCGACAACAGCCAGGTCGAATCCGCGCTGGCCAAAATCTCGCGCTTCAACGACAAGGTGCAAGGCCTGATCTTCAGCCCGTCGCAGCTGGCACCGACCTATACCGACGCCGAGATCACGCGCCCCTTTCCCTTCAATGCCTATTACGGCGAAGACGAAGTGCGCATCGTCGACGAAGCCGGCTACCGGCTGGAGGTGACCGGCATGGTCGCCGACCGGCATGCCTGGACGCTGGCCGAGCTGCGCGCCATGCCGCAGGCGGACCAGATCACCCGGCATATCTGCGTTGAAGGCTGGAGCGCCATCGGCAAGTGGGGCGGCGTGCGTTTTGCCGATTTCCTGCGCCACATCGGCGCCGACACCAACGCCAAGTACGTAGGTTTCAAGTGCGCCGACGACTACTACACCAGCATAGACATGGCCACCGCGCTGCACCCGCAGACGCTGCTTGCGCTGACCTATGACGGGCAGCCGCTGCCGCCCAAGTACGGCTTTCCGATGAAGCTGCGCATGCCGACCAAGCTGGGCTACAAGAACCCCAAACACATCATGGCGATGTTCGTCACCAACACCTATTCCGGTGGCTACTGGGAAGACCAGGGCTACAACTGGTTCGGAGGCAGTTGAGGGGCTGCGCCACTCGACTGCCGAAGAAAGCGCGAGGCCCCGTTCCCCGGAACCGTGCCGATTTTGACAACCGACTCTCCACTGAAAGGCTACAAATGAACAAGCTCAACGCAACCCTGCTCGCCACCTGCCTCGCCTTCGCCGGCGCCTCGGCTTTTGCCGCGGACTACATGGCCAAGGATGGGATGGCGAAGGACGGCATGGCCAAGGATTCGATGTCCAAAGGCGGCATGAAGAAGGATTCCATGGCCAAGGACGGCATGAAGAAAGATTCCATGGCGAAGGACGCCATGAAGAAAGATTCCATGGCGAAGGACGCCATGAAGAAAGACGCCATGGGCAAGGACGGCATGTCCAAATAAGCACGGGGAGCATGGCGGGCGGGACGCCCCTGCCACGCCATGGCCTCCGCTCCGGAACCGACACCTTTCGAAAGCAAGCACCATGAAATCTTTCGCACTGACCGCCGCCGCCCTGGCCGCCGCGGCGCTGCTCGGCTATGCCGCGCCTTCGGCCGCGGAAATTTCCCGGCGCGTGCCGGCGCCCGCGGCCGACACCACCGCGGCCAACACCGCCAAGACCGAGACCGCGGTGTTCGCCGGCGGCTGCTTCTGGGGCGTGCAAGGCGTGTTCCAGCACGTCAAGGGCGTGAGCAACGCCGCCTCGGGCTATGCC
>JAMNYN010000672.1 GCA_023622805.1 Pseudomonadota bacterium
CGACAACCTGCCGCAACCCCTGCGCGCCGAGCTCGACGTGCTTGAAGCCAAGGACCTCGGCAACAGCTCCCGGGCCATGGAAATCTACAACCAGTACTGGCGCAACGACCTGCTGTTCGGCGAGCGCTGGTCCCTGACCATAGGCCTGCTGATCTGCCTGCCTTTCGGCCTGGGCATAGGCTTCTGGATTTCACGGCTGATCACCCGCCCGCTGGCCTCCATGGCCGAAGTGGCCGTGCGCGTGGAGCAAGGGGATTTCAGCGCCCGGGCCACCATCGGTGCCGCACATGGCGAAATGGCCGACATGGTGACCACCTTCAACCGCATGGTCGACGCGCTGGAAGGCCTGGAGTACGAGCGCCGGGCCACGGCGGCGTCGATCTCGCACGAACTGCGCACGCCCATCACGGTGCTGCAGGCCCGCCTGCACGCCATCTGCGACGGCGTGATCACCGCCGACAAGGCGGAGTTTTCCACCCTGCTGCACCAGGTGCAGCATCTGGGCCGCCTGGTCGGCGATCTGCACACCCTGTCCATGGCCGATGCCGGCCAGTTGTCGCTGCTCAAGCGGCGGGTGGACATGATCGCGCTGGTCAACGACATCATTCCCCATTTCCAGCCACAGCTGGACGCCAACCAGATGGTGCTGGAACTGGACCTTCCCACGCTGGATGAAGACGCGTCCGAACAGGAGTGGGCGGACATCAAGGCCGACCCGGACCGGATGCGCCAAGTCATCTCCAACCTGATCAGCAACGCGGTGCGCCATGCCAGCCAGGGGGGCTGGCTGGGCATGCAGCTGCGCCGCGAGAATCCCGAAGGCGGCCCGCCCAGCGTGGTGCTGCGCATCAGCGATGCCGGGCCCGGCTTGCCGCCGGAGATGCAGCAATTTCCCTTTCAGCGCTTTTCCCAGATCCCGGGCAAGCGGCGCAGCGAAGGCTCAGGCCTGGGCCTGTCCATCGTCAAGGCGCTCACCATCTCCCAAGGCGGCGAAGTCGACGTGACAAGCTCAGCGCGTGGCGGAACCTGTTTTACGTTGCGGTTTCCGGCGGCTTGAGGTGAAGCACCCCCTGAGCGGCTGACGCCGGATGGCCGGCCCCCGCTTCCCCCTCTCAACCTTCGGTGGAGGGGGGCGCCCGGCTAGGGACGACACCATCGCTGCGGGGCGGCCCTTGCTTGGTGTCCCCTTGTTGGGGCGCGCCAGTTGCACAGGCCGTGGGCCTATGGCGCAACGCCAAGCGGCTTCCCCCATTCAATTCTCGGTGCGGCAAGGCAAAGCCTGCGTGCACGGCCCTGTCTTTCTTCGCGGGCTCGCGCAGGCCGCCATCTCTGGCCACAATCGCACATGCTCAGCCTTCACGACATCCAGCGCGCCGCCCAGCGCATCCAGGGCCACATCCTGGAGACCCCTTGCGTGGAATCGCGCACGCTTTCGCAAATCGTCGGCGCGCAGGTCTTTCTCAAGTTCGAGAACCTGCAGTTCACGGCCTCGTTCAAGGAGCGCGGCGCCTGCAACAAGCTGGCCCAGCTCACACCCGAGGAAAGCGCGCGCGGCGTGATCGCCATGAGCGCCGGCAACCATGCCCAGGGCGTGGCCTACCATGCGCAGCGGCTGGGTCTGCGCGCGGTGATCGTCATGCCGCGCTTCACGCCCGACGTGAAAGTCGAGCGCACCCGCGGCTTTGGTGCCGAAGTCGTGCTGCACGGCGACACGCTGGACGAAGCCCGCGCCCATGCGCGTGAACTCGCCCAGGCCCAGGGCCTGGTGTTTGTCCACCCCTACGACGACGAAGCCGTGGCTGCCGGCCAGGGCACGCTGGCCCTGGAAATGCTGCAGGCCCAGCCCGATCTGGACATGCTGGTGGTGGCCATCGGCGGCGGCGGGCTGATCGCCGGCGTGGCCACGGCCGCCAAGGCCATCAAGCCCGACATAGAAATCATCGGCGTGCAGACCCAGCGCTGTCCGTCGATGGTCAACGCCATCCAGGGCAGCGATCTGCCCATGGGCCAGTCGACCATCGCCGAAGGCATTGCCGTGGCCACGCCCGGAGTGCTGACAGCACCCATAGTGCGCGCCCTGGTCGACGACTTGCTGCTGGTGGACGAAGGCGATATCGAGCAAGCCGTGCTGATGCTGCTGGAAATCGAGAAGACCCTGGTCGAAGGCGCTGGCGCCGCGGGCCTCGCGGCCATGCTGCGCCATGCCCCGCGCTTTGCCGGCAAGAAAGTCGGTCTGGTGCTGTCGGGCGGCAACATCGACCCCCTGCTGCTGGCCGCCATCATCGAGCGCGGCATGGTGCGCTCGGGCCGGCTGGCGCGCATCCGCGTCAGCGCACGCGACGTGCCCGGCGTGCTGGCGCGCATCACCGCCACCGTGGCCGATGCCGGTGCCAACATCGAGGAAGTGCACCACCAGCGTGCGTTCACCATGCTGGCCGCGCAGAACGTGGAAATCGAATGCGTGCTGCAAACCCGCAACCAGCCGCATGTGGAGCAGGTGCTGGCCAGCCTGCGCGCGCAGGGCATGGAAGCGCAGCGGGTGTGAAATGGCGCACCCCCTGAGCCGCTGACGCGGTATGGACCGCCCCCCTGCGCGGGCCGCGTCTCCCCCCTCTCAACCTGCGGTGGATGGGGGCGCCCGGCTAGGGACGGCAGCCTCGGTGCGCGACGGCGCTTCCTCGCTGCCCCTTTGCTGGGGCACGCCAGTTTCATAGACAGCAGGCGCTGCGAGCGCCACGGAACCTTGAGACTCCTATCGCTTACCCCAGGGCCGATTCAGACCCCAATTGCCTAAAATAGTGGCATTGCCGACCTCTTGATCCATTCACGGGAGCTTTTGCGCCATGTCCTCTTCCCCTACGCCACCCGCTGTCGATGAGCACCCCCTGGACTCGACCGAAGCGATCCTTCCCTACATTCCGGTCGTGCTGCCCCTTGTTGGCGCCGTGCTGATGTTCCTGCTGGCCTTCATTGCCGTGACTCTGGCCTAGCCGGCCGCGCCTAGCCGGCGGCGCCTAGTCACTCTCTGGCAGCCGCCCAAAGCCCCGCATGCGGGGCTTTTTTTTGCCTGTTTTTTATGCAGATCAATCACATCTAATGCATGTGGTGATACATATATTGCATAGTTTTTTGGCTGCTGCTTGACACAAAGCCGCGTCATCTCCCTAGAATGGCGGCTCCCAGTCGGTTTGGCGTGACGCCGACCGCCAGGTCAGCCTGCTTGCTGCGCTGCCTTCAGACTGTGAAAAAACCCGTTTTCTCAAAGGCTGCCATGCCGCTTGCGCGGCGCTGCACTGTCTTTGAAAAAACCGTTTTTTCAATTCAAGAAAGCTCCGCGATGAACGCCCCTGCCCTGCACGGCCTGACTCTCCAGGCCCCCGCTTACGTCAAGAACGCCCGCCTCATTGCCTGGGTCGGCGAAATGGCTGCCCTGTGCAAGCCCGCCAGCATCCACTGGTGCGACGGCTCGCAAGAAGAGTACGACGCGCTGTGCCAGAAGCTGGTGGAAGCCGGCACCTTCAAGCCGCTGAACCCCGCCAAGCGCCCGGGCAGCTACCTGGCCTGGTCCGATCCCTCGGACGTGGCGCGCGTGGAAGACCGCACCTACATCTGCAGCGAACAAAAGGCCGACGCCGGCGCGACCAACAACTGGATGGCCCCGGCCGAAATGCGCAACACGCTGCAGCCGCTGTTCGACGGCTGCATGGCCGGTCGCACCATGTACGTCGTGCCGTTCTCCATGGGCCCGCTGGGCTCGCCCATCGCCCATGTCGGCGTGGAGCTGTCCGACAGCGCCTATGTGGCCGTCAACATGAAGATCATGACGCGCATGGGCAAGGCCGTGTATGACGTCATCGGCGCCGATGGCGATTTCGTGCCCTGCATGCACACCGTGGGCGCGCCCCTGGCCGCTGGCGAGAAGGACACCACCAGCTGGCCTTGCAGCAAGACCAAGTACATCGTGCATTACCCCGAAACGCGCGAAATCTGGTCCTACGGCTCGGGCTACGGCGGCAACGCCCTGCTGGGCAAGAAGTGCTTTGCGCTGCGCATCGCTTCGACCATGGGCCGCGACCAGGGCTGGTTGGCCGAACACATGCTGATCCTGGGCGTGGCCAAGCCCGACGGTACCAAGTACCACGTGGCAGCCGCCTTCCCCTCGGCCTGCGGCAAGACCAATTTCTCCATGCTGGTGCCGCCTCCGGCCTTCGAAGGCTGGAAAGTCACCACCATCGGCGACGACATCGCCTGGATCAAGCCCCAGGCCGACGGCTCGCTGCGCGCCATCAACCCCGAAGCCGGCTACTTCGGCGTGGCCCCGGGCACGAACTACCACACCAACCCGAACTGCATGGCCAGCCTCGACAAGAACGTGATCTTCACGAACGTTGCGCTGACCGATGACGGCGACGTCTGGTGGGAAGGCATGGAAAAGGACAGCGGCAAGCTGCCCGATCACCTGATCGACTGGCAAGGCAAGGACTGGACGCCGCAGATCGCGCGCGAAACCGGCGCCAAGGCCGCCCACCCCAATGCCCGCTTCACCGTGGCCGCCACCAACAACCCGGCGCTGGACCCAGCCTGGGACGACCCGGCCGGCGTGAAGATCGATGCCTTCATGTTCGGCGGCCGCCGCTCGACCACCGTGCCCCTGGTGACCGAAGCGCGCAACTGGACCGAAGGCGTCTACATGGCTGCCACCATGGGCTCGGAAACCACGGCCGCCGCCTTTGGCGCCCAAGGCGTGGTGCGCCGCGATCCCTTCGCCATGCTGCCCTTCATGGGCTACAACATGAGCGAGTACTTCCAGCATTGGCTGAACATGGGTGCCAAGCTGCAGGCCACGGGCGCGCAACTGCCCCGCCTGTACACCACCAACTGGTTCCGCAAGGACGCTGCAGGCAAGTTCGTCTGGCCCGGCTACGGCGAAAACATGCGCGTGCTCAAGTGGATGATCGACCGCATCGAAGGCCAGGCCCAAGGCGTGGACACCCTGCTGGGCGTGGCGCCCAACTACGCGGAAATCAACTGGCAAGGCCTGGACTTCAGCGCCGACCAGTTCGAGACCGTGACCAGCATCGACAAGGCCGCCTGGCAGGCCGAGCTGCAACTGCACGACGCCCTGTTCACCCAGTTGGCCGACAAGCTGCCCCAGGAACTGCTGGCCACGCGCGCCGCCATCGAGAAGCGCCTGAACGGCTAAGTTCGCGCGCACAGGAACGGGCGCGCCCCGTTCCCAAAGCCCTGCACCGCAGGGCTTTTTTCATGCACAAAAAAGCCGCGGCCTTGTGGGCAGCGGCTTGATCGCGATGTTTGGAGTCCGGGCTTCAGTGTGAGGCTCGCAGCCCATGCAACTGGCGCGCCCCGGCTTAGGGGCAGCGAGGAAGGGCCGCACCTAGGCGGCCCCCCCGAACCGAGGCTGCCGTCCCTAGCCGGGCGCCCCCCTCCACCGAAGGTTGAGAGGGGGAAGACGGGGCGCGCCTAGCGCGAAGCGTCTCAGGGGGTGTTACCGAGTCTGCCCCTGCATCGCACGGCTCAGTTCGGCCATGATGCGCGCGTCCTTGAGTGCGGCGTTCCAGGTACGCTCGTCTTCCACCGCCTGCTTGCGGCTGCTGACCCAGGCGCGGTAGCCGGCGCGCACGGTATCTGCCATGGACTGCAACAGCAGCGCTCCACGGTGCATGCGCACGATGCCGGAATGTTCAAAGGATTGGGTGGAATTAACGAAGCTGGTCATGATATGGAACCCCTGTTACAGACGCTTGTGGCGAAATTGCCGGGCAATGCAGTGATCATAGGGTTTACCCCATGTAACTTCAAATTTATCTTTTGAATTACTATCATTCATATGAGTGATGTATCTCCATGAGTGAAGGACCATGACCCCCCACGGCTTCCACCAGCTCGACCTGAATCTGCTGCGGGTCTTCGACGAAGTCATGGCCGAGCGCAGCCTGACGCGGGCCGCGCACAAGCTGGCCATCACCCAGCCGGCCGTGAGCAATGCCATGCGGCGCCTGCGCGAGGCCCTGGGCGATGAACTGCTGGTGCGCCATGGCCAGGGCGTGCAGCCCACACCGCGCGCCCTGGCGCTGTGGCCTGCGGTGCGCGACGCGCTCGCGCAGCTGCAGCAAACCCTGGCGCCCAACGCCTTCGACCCGGCCAGCGCCACCACGACCTTCGTGCTGGCCATGGCCGATGCCACGGCCTCGACCCTGATTCCCCCGCTGTACGCAATCATCGAACGCGAAGCGCCCGGGATTTCCGTGCGCGTGCTGCCGCTGACCACGCGCGACCCGCGCCAGCTGCTCGAGGACGGTGAAGCCGACATCGCCGTAGGCTACTTTCCCGCCGTGCTGGCCGACCTGACGGCGCGCGAGCAATCGGGCGATGTCGTAGGTTTTGAAAGCCGCCGGCTGTATGCAAGCGCTTACATCTGCGTCATGCGTGAAGGCCATCCGCTGGCCCATGTACCGCTCACGCTGGACAACTACTGCCAGGCACACCATATGCTGGTGAGCTTTTCCGGGCGCTCGTTCGGCTTCATCGACGAGGCCCTGGCCTCGCTGGGCCGCAAGCGCCAGGTGGTGCTCACGGTGAACCAGTTCTTCACCGCGGGCCGGGTGGTGGTCGGATCCAACCTGCTGACCATCCTGCCGCGCCACTTCGTGCCCGTGACCGGCATGGCCCCTTCACTGGCCCTGCGCGAGCTGCCCTTCCACGTGCCGCCAGTGCATGTCGACGCCCTGTGGCGCCACCGCGGCCCGCAAGCGAGTGCCGGCGACTGGCTGCTGCAGGCGCTGTTCCGCGCCGCCCAAAACACTTTTCCCTCCGCGCCATGAAGATCCAGCTGCTTTCCGACCTCCACCTCGAAGTCCACCCCCATTTCCAGCCCCAGCCCGCGGCCGGTGCCGATGTCCTGGTGCTGGCCGGCGATATCGGCTCCTACCAGGAGGGTGGGATGCTGACCGACGAGGACTTCGGCCTGGCGCGGTTTTCGCCGCTGCCGCAGTACGCCGGCTGGCCCTGCCCGGTGATCTTCGTGCCCGGCAACCATGAGTACGACATGCAGGACTTCGACGCCGCCCATGCGCGCCTGCGCGCCACCTGCGAGCGTCTGGGGATGATCTGGCTGGAGCGCGAGACGGCCGTGCTGGACGGCGTGCGCTTTGTAGGCACCACGCTGTGGACCGACTTCGACGCCATTGCCCTGCAGGACAGCAAAGTGCAGGCCGGCGATCTGGGCGCGCTGCTGCGCCTGCGCGACAAGGCGTTTCGCGCCGCGAACTTCTACCTGCGCAAGACCGGCGGCACGCGCCACGGCGAAGCGTTTCTGGCCGAGCCCATGCGCGAACAGGCGCTGCTGTGCCAGCAGTGGCTGCAGGCCGCGCTGGCTCAGCCCTTCGACGGCCCTACGGTCGCCGTGACCCACTTCGCGCCCAGCCTGCGCAGCGCCGATCCACGCTACGGCATGGTGCCGGGCACGGCAGGTTTTTGCAATGCGCTCGACGACTGGCTGGGACAGGCCCAGCTGTGGCTGCACGGCCATCTGCATGCGCCCAGCGACTACACCGTGCGCGGCCAGTCCGCGGGCGGCCAGCCCTGGCAATGTCGCGTCGTGGCCAACCCGCTGGGCTATGCACGCAAGGGCGAGCAGGAATACTTCCAGCCCAGCGCATGCATCGACTTATGATGGACCAACCGCCGGTCGCCCTGGCCCCGGTGAGTTGCCAGTGAACGCCGCTGGAAGCATGATCTAAATCAAGGCCGGCAAGCGCTGCTGGCATTAGTCTGGTCACTGAAACATTCGGAGGACTTCATGAAAATATTGCTTGCTGTCGACGGTAGCGTCTATACCCAAAAAATGCTGGATTACCTGGCCACGCATGCCGAATTGCTGGCCGGCACCCATGAATACACGGCCGTGAATGTGCAAAGCGCCCTGCCGCCGCGCGCGCGCAGCGCACTGGGCAAGGAGATCGTCGATCAGTACTACGCCGAAGAAGCCGACAAGGTGCTGACCCCGGTCTGCGACTTCCTCGCCAAGCACAATGTCCAGGCCACACGCGTGAGCAAGGTCGGCCCCGCGGGCGAGACCATCGCCAAGCTGGCCACGGATGGCAAGTTCGATCTGCTGATCATGGGCACTCACGGCCACAGCGCTTTGGGCAGCCTGGTCATGGGCTCGGTCAGCACCCAGGTACTGGCCCACTGCTCCACCCCCGTGCTGCTGGTGCGCTGAGCGGCTGCGAGGGCCATGGGAGAATGACGCATGTCTTCTCCCATCGCCGTCATCGACTTTGAAACCACGGGCATCTCGCCCGGCCAGGGTGCGCGCGCCACCGAAGTGGCCATCGTGCTGCTGGAATCCGGCCAGATCGTGGACCGCTTCCAGAGCCTGATGCGCACCGGCGTGTGGATTCCCTCCTTCATCACCCAGCTCACCGGCATCAGCAATGCGATGGTGGCCGAAGCCCCAGCGGCCGAGGAAGTGATGGGCGAAGCCGCCCGCTTTGTCGGCGCGGCGCCGATGGTGGCGCACAACGCAGCCTTCGACCGCAAATTCTGGGAGGCAGAACTGGGCCACGCCGGCCTCCCCGCGCCCCAGCCGTTTGCCTGCACCGTACTGCTGTCGCGGCGGCTGTACCCTGAAGCCTCCAGCCACAAGCTGGGCAGCATCGTCGACCACCTGGGCCTGCCCCGTGCCGGACGCGCCCACCGTGCCCTGGCCGACGCCGAAATGGCCGCCTCCCTGCTCGCGCGCATGCAGCAGGACCTGCAGCGCCGCTGGGGCATTGCCCAGCCCGGTCATGGCCTGTTGTCCGAACTCCAGCGCTGTCCCAAGGGCAACATCGCGACCATGCTCGCGCGCCGGGCCCAAAGCTGACCGCGGCCCCCAAGCCGGCGCACGGCCCCAAGGCAAAATGCATCTGGGGGGCTCTGTCCCCCAGCGCGGCCACACGCAGTGGGCGAGCGTGGGCGCCCTTGGAATACCGGCAAGCGCAGCCGGCAAAATGGGCTCGGACCATAATAGGCGGATCCCTTCCGTGATGGCCCTGCGCCCCGTGCCTGTGAATTCGCCCCTACCCCGCTCTGCCGTGGCCCAGCCGCCCCAATTTTCTTCGCATGATTTCCGTCAGGCGCTTGGCCAGTTCGCCACCGGCGTGACCATCGTCACGGCGCTGAACGCACAGAACCAGCCCGTGGGCGTCACGGTGAGCTCCTTCAATTCGGTGTCGCTGCATCCGC
>JAMNYN010000245.1 GCA_023622805.1 Pseudomonadota bacterium
TCTAAGCAATGCAGCAAGGCCGCACGCAGACCACGGTGATGCTGGGCCTGGCCCAGACCCTTTCGTGGGCCTCTTCGTACTATCTCCCAGCGGTTCTGGCCGGGCCGATCAGCCGTGCTATCGGGATGTCGTATGCGACGGTTTTCGCGGCTTTCTCGGTGGCCTTGCTGGTCTCCGCCGCGACTGGTCCGGTGGCAGGGCGGCTGATTGACCATTTCGGCGGCAGGCCTGTGCTGGTCGCCAGCAATCTGGTGTTTGCGGCCGGGCTCACGCTCCTCAGCCAGGCCACACAAACCAGCCATGTGTTCATGGCCTGGGCGGTGATGGGACTGGCCATGGGGAGTGGCCTGTACGAAGCAGCCTTTGCCACGGTGGTTCGGCTCTATGGGCAGGAGGCGCGCCGCGCCATCACCGGGATCACACTTTTTGCCGGCTTTGCCAGCACCGTGGGCTGGCCGCTCTCCAGCTACCTGGAAAGTGCGTTTGGCTGGCGTGAGACCTGCATGCTCTGGGCGTTGCTGCACTTGGTTCTTGGACTGCCGCTGAACGTTCTTCTGCCGCGTGCGGGACCTGTGGCGGCGACGCCCGAAGCGGATAGCGCTGCCATCGTGCATGCTTCCCAAAGCGTTGCAACGGGGAATCAGCCACTTCGGCGTACCGCGTTCTTGATGGCTTATGTGTTTGCCGTGTCCTGGTTCATCAGCACCGCTATGGCCACGCATCTGCCTCAGCTGTTGCAGTCCAGTGGCGCGGCCTTGGCCGTGGCCATTGGTGCCGCTGCGCTGGTAGGACCTGCGCAGGTGGCAGGCCGGTTGGCGGAATACGGATTTCTGAAGAATGCCCATCCGCTGCTGTCGGCGCGGCTGGCCATACTGGCCCACCCTTTGGCGGCTGTCTGTCTCGGCCTTCTCGGCGCACCCGCCGTGAGCGTGTTTGCGGTACTGCACGGCCTGGGCAACGGCATCCTGACCATTGCGGTCGGCACGCTGCCGCTCAAGGTGTTTGGTGCCCAGGGCTATGGGCAGAGGCAAGGCTGGCTTATGGTGCCGGCGCGCATCGTGCAAGCGGGCTCACCGTTTCTTTTTGGCATGGCAGTCGCACAGTGGGGTACGGGAGCGCTTTGGTTTTCTTCGCTATTCGGGCTAAGTGCATTTTTAGTGCTTTGGGCGATGCGTATCAAGCCTTCCGTGTCAAACGTCTAGGAGTCTGGGCGTGTCAGCGTGCGGCGCCGCCGGGCTTCGCCTCGTGCCGCCTTTGTTGTCACGGCCATCGGCTCCAATCCCTTACGCCTTCGCGCCTGTGCCGCTGCGCGCATCGCTCGCCTCCAGGGGATCGGCGCGAGGTCCATCCCCGCTGCGCGATGCTTGGCGCCCCTGCAAATCCACCGAACCGGCTTGCGCCGGATCGGCCGTGCCAGCACCCGACCGCAAATCTACCGCCGCCGCATGATGCCCACGAGCGGGCGCTGCACCATGCTCGATGACGGCAAGAGTTTCAGCTTGATTCCGTGGAAGCCAATGATCGAGCAGCGGCTTGGGCCGCAGCTTGCCGCGACGGGGCACAGCGGTGGCGTGTCATGGGAAGTTGGACGGCTGCCTGGGCTGTCCCGAGGCTAGTCAGGCCGACGCCAGCGCGCTCACAGAAGGTGATTCAACATGATTTGCGGCAATCCCAACTGGGGGCTATCAACCCGGGTAGTAGAGACGCTGACGCGCGTCGCGTTCGGCAGGTGACTCGTTCAGCATTTCATTGATCACTTGCTGACGAGTTTTCCCTGGGCCCACATTAGGCACAGGCATTGGGTAGTTGCTCTCGCCATAAGACAGACGTCCTTCCTGCATGGCAGCCTTGGTTTCCGCGATAACCTGCTCTCGCGTCTTCTCGCTCTTCCAGTGTTCCTGGTGAACGATTATTCCCTTTTCATTGTTGGCAGGATGCTCGTATGCGGCCGAAGCCATCCCTGGAAGGCCCAGAGCCACCACGGCGGTTGCGGCTGCGATGATGGAAGAAAGGGAGAGGCGTTGTTGGATCATGATTGAAGCTCCTAATGAAGGTGGACGAAACTTGCATCTCTCATGCCTTGGTCGGGCGTTGAGGTGATGTGTTCATCTTAGGGAGCGCAACCCAACAGAATCTGGACCGCCCGATGACAATGTTGTCAGCTTGATGGTGGTGAGCCCCGGTGAGGAAACACCAAGGCGAAGCAGGTTAGCCCGTGGCCCGACGTCGCCGTGACACGGCCGCCGTGGGCTTGTGCGATGGCGCGTGTGATGGCCAGGCCTAGCCCGGAGCCATCGGAGTCCGGATGGGCCCTGGACGCGTCGGCGCGGTAGAAGCGGTCGAACAGCCGGGGCAGGATCTTGGCATCGATGTCGGCGCCAGTGTTCTCCACGGCCACTGTCGTGGTTTGTGCCGTGTTGGTAATACGGATGGTGATGTCACCGGCCTTGGGCGTATAACGCACGGCATTGGACAGCAAGTTGCTCACCGCACGGCGGAACATCAGGCGATCGCCTTCGACCTCGCCGTCGCCTTCCAAGAGGAGCCGGATGTGCTTTTCCTCGGCCACGGCCTCGTAGAACTCCAGCAGCGCCCGCGCGTCCTGGCGGGCGGAAAACCGCTCCTTGTGCGGCAGATCCACGCCGCGCTCGGTCTTGGCCAGGAACAACATGTCGGACACCATGCGCGCCAAACGCTGAAATTCCTCTGCATTGGAAGCCAGGATGTCGCGGTACGTTGCGGCATCGCGCTTGGTCACCAGCGCCACCTGTGTCTGCGTCAGCAGATTGCTGATGGGGGTACGCAGCTCGTGTGCCAGGTCAGACGAAAATTCGGTCAAGCGCTGAAAGTCCTCCTGCAGGCGGTCCAGCATGCGGTTCAGCTCTTGCGCCAGGTCGGCCATTTCCACCGGCACGGCCTCAACTGGCATGCGCTCGGACAGCTTCTGACCTGTGACCACGGCTGCGCGTGACTTCATTTCACGCAGAGGCGCCAGTCCTTGGCGCGCCGCGAGCCACGACAGCAGACCGCACACGATGATGGCTGCGATCACGTAGAACGCCAGACTGCTGCGCAGCCCATTGAGGAATTGGGTGTGGTGTTTTGTATCCGCTGCTATCAAAACCTGCAACGCTGATGCGGCGTAAGCCGGGGCAGTGCCAAAGCTCAATGTGTGGAACTCGGTATCGTTGTGACGCCAAACCCCGAAAATACTCTTCTCCTCGGTACTCAGGATATCGCCGCTTTGCACATTGAGGTTGGATGCTGACGATTGAAAAACGGTCTCTCCCTGGGCGTTCTGCACCAGGACATAGAGATCATGGTGATAGTTCAAAGCTTCGTTCAAGCGCGAGCTTGCGTCGTCCACTGAGTTTGCATTGCTCAGAATTTCCTCGATCAGATGGCGCTTTTCCTGCAGAGCCATCCGGTCCATCTCGACGAAATGTTGCTCAATTTCCACCAGAAAAAGGCCTCCCAACCCAAGCACCACAGCAGCTGCCACCACGGTGAAGAAAAGGGTTAAGCGGCGGGTCAGCGACAGCTTGCCCAAAGACAGTTTCGACTCCACCTATTCCTCCTCTGGCACGTCCAGCACATAGCCCATGCCGCGCACGGTCTGGATGAGCTTGACCGGTTGGCCTTCATCAATCTTCACGCGCAGGCGGCGCATCGCCACTTCGATGACGTTGGTGTCGCTGTCAAAGTTCATGTCCCACACCTGCGATGCGATCAGGGAACGTGGCAGCACTTCACCGTGGCGGCGCATCAGCAGCTCCAGCAGACCGAACTCCTTGGCGGTAAGGTCCACACGCTTGTGATTGCGGGAAACCCGGCGGCGCAGCAAATCCAGTTCCAGGTCGGCCACTCGCAGCACGGTGCTCTCGTTGCCAGGGTGGCCGCGCCGCAGAATGATCCGCACCCTCGCCAGTAACTCGGCAAACGAGAACGGCTTGACAAGGTAGTCGTCGGCCCCGAGTTCCAGTCCTTTGACTCGATCTTCCACTTGATCGCGGGCAGTCAGGAACAGGACGGGCATTCCCATTCCCCGGTCACGAAGGGATTGCAGCACTTGCCAGCCATTCAGGCCCGGCAGCATGACATCCAGGATCAGCAAGTCATATTCGCCCTGCAGGGCCATATGCAGGCCATCCGCGCCGTTGGCCACGAGGTCGGAAATGTAGCCGGCTTCTGTCAATCCCTGACGCAGGTACTCACCCGTTTTGGGCTCGTCTTCGACGATCAATATTTTCACGTATGCGCTCCGTTCAATGCGTTGGCCAGAGTTTGCCAAGTTTGAGGCGTTCTGACATGTAGATAACAACAATGTAATTTTCAGAACATCTGAATGAAAGGGTGATCTCTTCAGAATCTCTCCATATCGTGAGATCAAAAATTCTTCTAGAGGAGACCATGGTCACTTCCAATTACCTGCCGCCCTTCAGGGCTCTGTTGTCTTCGACATTCGTGTTGTTTGTGGGGGCGGCTTTCGCACAAGCTCCAGCAGATACCGAAGCGCCCAAGCCAGCGCCGCTGACGACGCTGAAGTATTCGTCCCCTATCGGGGGCTACCAAGCCTATGCGGATCAACCGGTGCAGTCTTGGCGCGAAGCCAATGATCGCGTGGGCCAGATTGGCGGCTGGCGCACCTATGCCAAGGAAATCAAGATGAGTGATCCCGCGTCAGACAAAAATAGTCCCGCCAGCGACCCGCATTCTGGCCATCATGGGGGAGACAAGCCATGATGGGGTTGCGTGCTACTCATGCCAAACTGGCCCTGTCTGCACTCGGATTGGCAGTGCTCGCCGGATGTGCCAGCGTCAACCTGGATCAGAACATCCAACGCGTCAACGACGAGGCTGGCAACTTTACCGGAGACAAACTCGCGTTGGCTCGTACCCAGGATGAACGCGACCAGCGTGCGCAGGCCGCTCAAGCCTTGCTGGCGCAGCCTTTGGAACAGAAAGATGCTGTCCAGTTGGCTTTGGTGAACAGTCCATCCCTGCAGGCCCTTCTGGCGCAGGGTTGGGCAGAGTCGGCGAATGCCGCGCAGGTCGGACGAATTGCCAACCCCATTTTCAGTTTTGAGCGCATGGTCGCAGGCAGCGAGCTGGAGTTGGGGCGCGCTTTATCCTTTGGCTTGCTGGATCTATTGACGCTTCCAGCACGGCACGGCGTCGCGACCCGACGCATTGAGCAAGCGCAGCTGCGTCTGACCAGTGACGTGGTGGACCAGATCACCCGTGTGCGTCAGGGATGGGTGCGGGCCGTGGCCGCGCAGCAAACGCTCAAATATGCCAAACAGGTCTATGAAAGCGCGGAAGCAGGAGCGGAACTGGCCAAGCGCATGCAGGCGGCGGGCAACTTCAACCGGATTACACGTGCTCGCGAGCAAGTCTTCTACGCCGATGCCGCCACCCGGTTGAGCGCCGCTCAGCACCAGGCTACGGCCAGCCGTGAAGAACTCGTACGACTGATGGGGCTGGATGAGGCGCAGGAACAAGCGCTAAAGCTGCCGGAGCGGCTGCCGGATCTGCCTAAACAGCCGCAGGAGCCGCAGACGGTCGCCTCGCAAGCAACCCAGGCGCGTCTGGACATCCGTCTGGCGCAAGCCGCGTTGAATGGTGCAGCCAAGGCCCAGGGCCTGAACATGGTGACGAGTTTCACCGACATCGAATTGCAGGGGCGTCGCAACACCAGCTTTGATCACGCAGAAGGCACGCGTTCGACCGCACGCGGCTGGGAAATCGCAGTACGTCTACCCATTTTCGACTGGGGCGGGATGCAGCGAGACGCAATGAATGCCCAAACCCTGGCGGCGGCCAACCAGCTCGAAGCCACGGTGCGCTCTGCCGGCTCCAACCTGCGCGAAAGTTACTCAGCGTATCGCACGGCCTATGACGTGGCGCGTCACCACCGCGATGAAGTCGTGCCGCTGCGCAAGGTGATCTCGGAGGAAAACCAGCTTCGCTACAACGGCATGTTGATCAGCGTCTTTGAGCTATTGGCCGACGCGCGCGATCAGGTCAGCGCCGTCACGGCCGCCATCGATGCGCAACAGCAGTTCTGGCTGGCCGATGCCGCCATACAGGCATCCGTAATCGGCCGCCCCACCAACACCACGTTGTCAGTCACGTCCAGCGCGCCCAGCGCGGGCGATGCGGGCCACTAAAGCAAAGATTCATGTCATGACATCCAGAAGAGATTTTTTCAAATATGCAGGCATCGCAGGCGGAGCGGTCGCGGCCAGCGCGGTGAGCCGCGTGGCCATGGCGGCATTGCCCGAGCCGGTGATCCAGACCAGCCCGAACACCATGGCGCCGCTGGTGCCCAACTCGGGGCGGCCCTACAACCCCGTGGTCACACTCAACGGCTGGACGCTGCCGTGGCGCATGAACCAGGGCGTCAAGGAGTTTCACCTGGTGGCCGAGCCGGTGGTGCGCGAGATGGCGCCTGGTTTCAAGGCCCATCTCTGGGGCTACAACGGCCAGAGCCCCGGCCCCACGATCGAAGTGGTGGAAGGCGACCGCGTGCGCATTTTCGTCACCAACAAGTTGCCCGAGCACACCAGTATCCACTGGCATGGTCAACGCCTGCCCAACGGCATGGATGGGGTGACCGGCCTTACACAGCCGGCCATCCCAGCTGGCAAGACCTTTGTCTACGAGTTCGTGGCGCGCCGCCCCGGCACTTTCATGTACCACCCGCATGCGGACGAGATGGTACAGATGGCCATGGGCATGATGGGCTTCTGGGTCACGCACCCTAAAGCCAAACACCCCCTGATCGACGAAGTGCAGCGGGATTTCTGCTTCCTGCTGAGTAGCTATGACATCGAACCAGGGGCCGCAACACCCAAGGTCGCGGAAATGACGGACTTCAACCTGTGGACGTGGAACAGCCGCGTCTTTCCTGGCATCGATTCCCTGAATGTCCGGCTCAATGACAAGGTTCGCATTCGCATGGGCAACCTCACCATGACCAATCACCCGATGCACTTGCATGGGCACGAGTTTGTGGTGACCGGCACCGACGGTGGCCCGACGCCCAAGAGCACGCGGTGGCATGAAGTAACCACCGACGTGGCTGTGGGCCAGATGCGCCAGATCGAGTTCGTGGCCGACGAGGAAGGCGATTGGGCCTTCCACTGCCACAAGAGCCACCACACCATGAACCCCATGGGCCACGACGTTCCCACACTCATTGGCGTGGATCACAGCGGCCTTGCCAAGAAAGTCAACAAGCTCATCCCGGACTACATGGTCATGGGCGAACGCGGCATGTCTGACATGGTCGAGATGGAAATGCCAATCCCTGACAACACCATGCCCATGATGACCGGCCAGGGGCCGTTCGGATCGGTGGAGATGGGCGGGATGTTCAGCGTGCTCAAGGTGCGCAGGGAGCAGAAGCCCGGCGACTACAAGGACCCCGGCTGGTTCAAGCATCCGGCAGGCACGGTCGCGCATGAGTACACCGGCCCGATGGCCGAGCCCGCGCGCTTCAGCGCAGAGGGTGGCCAGTCCATGCCGCGCGTTCGCAAGCCTGCAACGCCGACCGAAGTCAAGGTGCGCAAGCCTACATCGCATGGCGAGCATTGATTCTTCCTTCAATTTTCAACGAGAACCCATCCATGAAATTCACGCAATCCACTCTTTCTCAACTCATCGCCATGGTTGCACTGGCCACATCGGGGACAGCCTTCGCTAGCGGCACCCATGCAGGTGGCCACGGCGACGGGGGTGAGACAGCCATTGGCAAACCCGGCATTGTCGCCAAGGCCAGTCGCACCATCACCATAGAAATGAGCGACAACATGCGTTACACGCCGTCGAACATTCAGGTCAAACAGGGCGAAACCGTGCGCTTCATCGTCAAGAACGTCGGACAGGTCAAGCACGAACTCAGCCTGGGCACCGAGAAGGAGCTGCTGGAGCACCTGGAACAGATGAAGAAGTTCCCGGACATGGAGCACGACGAACCCGGCAAGGTGACGCTGCAGCCTGGCAAGCAAGGCGAAATCGTCTGGCAGTTCACCAAGGCCGGAGGCGTGAACTTTGCCTGTCTGATGCCTGGCCACTACGAGGCCGGCATGAAGGGCACTGTCCAGGTTGGCAAGAAGTAATACGCCACCGTAGAGCCTGGAACAAGAAGTCCGCGTCATGTTCAAGAAAAAGCCCCGAGCGCTGGGACTGGCAGTGCCCGCCATGCCGATGGGCTTACCGGGCACGAATGGGCCGGCTTACAGCGGTCGGCGCACCCCCTTCAAGCGCTGCTGATTCAGAAAGATGGATTAGCAGAAATTTTCAACATGTATTCGTAAGGTCATCATGAACACCATCAAACAAATTCTTGCCATTTCCGCCGTGGCCGTGGGCATAGCGCTGCCCATGAGCAGCTTTGCCCAGGCAAGCATGGAGCCTGGCAAGACAGAAGCGGCACAGTCGGCATCCCTGACCGATGGCGAGATCAAGAAAGTTGATCTGGACAACGGCAAGGTCACCATCAAGCACGGTGAAATCAAGCACATGGACATGCCCGGTATGACCATGGTATTCACCGCGAAGGACAAGAGCCTGTTGTCCAACGTGAAGCCTGGCGACAAGGTCAAGTTCATGGTCGTCAACGAGGGCGGGAAGATGGTTGTCACAGACATTCAGCCCGCTCAGTGAGAACACGCTGCTTTAGCGTGCTGTGTCGTCGCGGATGGATTTATTGATTGCTGACTGCGACGGTTTTGTAATCTGGAGAAGGAGAGCACTATGTCAAAAATTCACCATACCCTGATCGGGGTCTGTGTCGCTGCGGCCTCACTGAGCGTGATGGCGCAAGCCGCCGATGAGCACAAGGCCCATCACCCTGCAGGTAGCACGCAGCCCGCGTCCACCCAAATGAAGACTTCCGCAAAGCCAATGGGTACGGGGCCGATGGCTGGAATGGCCAAGATGGACGAGCATATGAAGTCCATGCAAGCGATGCACGAAAAGATGATGGCGGCCAAAACGCCGGAGGAGCGGCAGGCACTCATGGACGAGCACATGAAGCTCATGCAGGACGGCATGGGGATGATGCAGCAGATGGGCGCAGGCATGCAGGGCATGGGTGGCATGCAAGGTGGAAAGGGCATGTGATCCTGCCTCGATTTCACGTACAGCAAAAAGTTGGTAACTTCAGCTGTATGGAGAATCGAGATGCAAGATAGCAAACTGCCCAGGCGGCAGTACACGGATGAATTCAAAGTC
>JAMNYN010000703.1 GCA_023622805.1 Pseudomonadota bacterium
GCCAGTGGCGTGGCCGATGCGAATGCCCAGCTGTTCACCGACTTCTCCATCCATGCCGACGGCTGCTCGCGCATGCTGGTGTTTGCCGGCGAGCAGCTGTCGCCGCGGCGCCTGGGCCGGCTGGTGCAGCGCCTGCTGGAAATCGAAACCTACCGCATGGCCGCGCTGCTGGGCCTGCCGGCCGCGCGCCATGCGGCGGCCGTGCTGGCTACGGCCGAGCGCGACCTCGCCGAACTGGCCCAGGCCATCCGCCTGGCCGACCGTGACAGCGAGCCTTTGCTGCTCGATCGCCTGACCCGGCTGGCCGCCCAGGTGGAAAGCGAATACGCCGCCACGCACTCGCGGTTTTCGGCCAGCCTGGCGTATTTCGAGCTGGTCGACCGGCGCATCAAGGACATCAACGAGTCGCGCCTGCCAGGCCTGCAGACCATCCAGGAGTTCATGGACCGCCGGCTTTCGCCCGCACGCAGCACCTGCGAATGGGCCACGCGCCGGCAAAATGCGCTGTCGGAACGTGTTTCACGGGTCAGCCACCTGTTGCGCACCCGGGTGGAAATCGAGCAGCAGCAAAGCAGCCAGGCCTTGCTGGGCACCATGAACCACCGCCAGGGCATGCAACTGCAGCTGCAGTCCACCGTTGAAGGCCTGTCGGTGGCGGCCATCACTTACTATATTGTCGGACTGGTCAGTTACCTGGCCAAAGGCGCGCAGAAAATCGGCTGGCCCTGGTCGCCCGAATCTTCGGCGGCAGTGGCGATTCCGGTGGTGGCGCTGGGCGTATGGTGGTCGCTGCGCAGGCTGCACCACCGTCTGTTCCATGCCCGAGCCTGAGACATTTTTCCGCCGGGGCTGGCCCCGGTTTTCCCATCGCAGACGGAGGTTTTCATGGATTTAGGTATTGCAGGCAAGTGGGCGCTGGTGTGTGGCGCGAGCAAGGGGCTGGGTTATGGCTGCGCACAGGCGCTGGCGGCCGAAGGCGTGAATCTGGTGATCAACGCGCGCAACCCCGAAGTGCTGGCCGAAGCGGCCCAGCGCCTCGCGGCCTTGCCCGGTGCGGGCAAAGTGATCGCTGCCGCGGCGGACATCACCACGCCCGAAGGCCGGGCAGCCGTGCTGGCTGTGGCCGGCGGCCCGGGCGTTGACTTCGACATCGTGGTGACCAATGCCGGCGGCCCGCCGCCCGGCGATTTCCGCGACTGGGACCGCGACGCCTGGCTCAAGGCCGTGGATGCGAACATGCTCACGCCCATCGAGCTGATCAAGGCCACGGTCGACGGCATGTCGGCGCGCGGTTTCGGCCGCATCGTGAACATCACCTCGAGCGCCGTGAAGGCACCGATCGACATCCTGGGCCTGTCCAACGGCGCGCGCAGCGGACTGACCGGTTTTGTCGCCGGCGTGGCGCGCAGTGCGATTGCCGGCAAGGGCGTGACCATCAACAACCTGCTGCCCGGCAAGTTCGACACCGATCGCCTGAAGACCACCTTGCAGGTAGCGGCGACCAAGACGGGCAAGGGTCTGGATGCCGTGCGTGAAAGCCAGCAGAGCCAGGTGCCGGTGCGCCGCTTCGGCAACCCGCAGGAGTTCGGCGCCATCTGCGCATTCCTGTGCAGCGTGCACTCCGGTTACATGACCGGACAGAACGTGCTGGTGGACGGCGGCCTGTACCCGGGCAGCTTCTGAGAGCAGGCACATGGCCTCTTGCGGACCTCACCGTGACCAGGCTGTGTGCAGGCAGCGGGCGGTGAGCGTCTCTGAGCGCAAGTGGGAGGCTGCCGCATGAAACAAATCAGCCCCCTGGCCGGCCTGCCGTCGTCACGGCTGCGTCAGACGGCCTGGGCGCTGGTAGGTCTGTTGCTGGGTCTGATCTGCGTGGCCGCGGTATGGCTGGCCAGCGCTTTGCGCCAGGCCGCGGCCGATGACGCAGAAATGCGGCTCAAGCGCTTTGTGCTCGGCGCGGAAGTCGCGGCCAATCGCAGTTTCGCGTCCATCAGCAGCCTGCTGACTTCCAGCGACGAGTTGCTGGCACTGACCCATAGCGAAGACAACACCCGCCGCGAGCGGCTTTCCGTGGCCGAAGTGCTGGAAAGCGCCATGCAGCAAAACCCCATGGTGCGTTCGCTGTTCATCGTCGATGACCAGGGGGAGGTCCTGGTGGCGGCCGGCCATCTGTTGCGTGCCGAGCGACAGAACAGCCGCTTCCCGCCCAGCTGGTTGCAGGAGCTGGCCGCGCGCAGGAATGCCAGCGTGGCCGCCGACTGGGCCGATCTGGTGCCAGGACCCGGCGGGCGCCGCCTGTATGTGGGCCAGGTCTTGCGCAGCTATGCGACCGACCGGGGCTGGGCACTGGTGGCCGAAGTGCCCTGGACTGCGGTCAGCGCGGTGCTCCAGCAGGGCGGAAACCTGGATGGACTGGAAATCACGCTGGAGCGCGGCAGCGGTGAAACCCTGTTGAGCATTCCCGAGCGCGCCGCCGCCACACGCGGGGCGGCGCCAAGACCGGCGCCCGGCGTGCTCCTCGCCCCCGCGCGCGTGAGTCAGGTCCCGGCCATGGTCGTGTCCCATCCGCTGGCCCATGGGAGTTTGTGGATCACGGCCAGCCTGCCGATGACGGCCGTCTACCAGGACTGGTACCGGGCCTGTGCCTGGCTGGCCGGCGGCGTGCTGCTGTTTGCGTTGCTGCTGGGCGGAGTCGGTTGGCTGGTGCAAAGGCATTTGCGGCGTCTGCAGGCGGCGCAGCGGCAGGTGAGCCAGGCGCAGGCCACGCTGGATCAGGCGCTGGACAGCAGGGTCAGCGGCTTTTTGCTGCTCGACAGCCAGCGGTGCGTGGTGCAGTGGAATCGCCGCTATGAGGAAATGTTCCCCTGGCAAAGCAGCGCCTTGGCGCCGGGCGTTGCATGGGAAAGCCTGTTCCAGGCCGATGGCGGCGCGGGAATGACCGCTGCAGCCTATGGTCCGCAGGACCAGCGCGTGTACCGGCATCTGCTGGACTATCCGGAGCATCCGCTGGAGCAAAAGCTGCCCACGGGCCGCTGGGTGCAGATGTCCGCCCGGGTCACGCGCGACGGTGGCTGGGTGATCACCTGCCACGACGTGACGGAGATGCGCGAAGCCAGCGCCGAAATTGAAAACCTGGCCTTCTACGATCCACTGACCGGTCTGCCCAACCGCCGCCTGCTGCTGGACCGGCTGGGCCAGTCCACGGCACTGGCCGCACGCGAAGGCTGGGTGGGGGCCTTGCTGTTCCTGGATCTGGACCAGTTCAAGATGCTCAACGATACCCAGGGCCATGAGGTCGGTGACCTGCTGCTGCAGCAGGTGGCGCAGCGGCTGCAGAGCGTGCTGCGCTCTTCGGACACGGTGGCCCGCCTGGGTGGAGACGAATTCGTGGTCATGCTCACCCGCCTGTCGTCGGATCGCAGCGAGGCGGCCGCCTGGGCGCGGCATGTCGGCGAGAAGATACTGCGCCAGTTGAGCCTGCCCTATGGCCTGGGCGGCTATGTGCACCGCAGCGCCTGCAGCATAGGAGCCACGCTGTATGGGCCGCAGGTCCAGCCGCCGATCGAGCTGCTCAAGCAGGCCGATATCGCCATGTACCAGATCAAGGCGCGCAATGGCCACGGCCTGTGCTTTTTCGATCCCGAGATGCAGCAGAAGATCCAGCAGCGCGTGGATCTGGAAGCGGATCTGCGCGTGGCCTTGGCCGAGCAGCAGTTCTGCCTTTATTACCAGCCCCAGTACACGCTGCAAGGCGAAGTGTTGGGCGCCGAAGCGCTGCTGCGCTGGCAGCACCCCGAGCACGGCCTGGTATCGCCAGGCGAGTTCATCGAGGTCGCCGAAGCCTGTGAAATCATCGTGCCGCTGGGCCAGTGGGTGATTCGCGCGGCCTGCGAGCAGCTGGCGTTGTGGCAGCGCGATCCGCGCCTGCAGCAGTTGCAGCTGGCAGTGAACGTCAGCGCGCGCCAGTTCCGCCAGGCCGACTTTGTGCCGCAGGTGATGGCCGTGGTGCAGGCCACGGGCGTGCAGCCGCATCTGCTCAAGCTCGAGCTGACGGAGTCGCTGGTGATCGAGGATGTTCAGGGCGCGATCGCCAAGATGCAACTGCTGCGCGCCCAGGGCGTGCATTTTTCCATGGACGACTTTGGCACCGGTCACTCGTCGCTGACCTATCTGACGCAGTTGCCGCTGCAGCAGCTCAAGATCGACCAGTCGTTCGTGCGCCACCTGGGCACGCAGCACACCGATGGCGTGATCGTGCAGACCATCATCGGCATGGCCCGCAACCTGGGGCTGGACGTGATCGCCGAAGGGGTGGAGACGCAGGTGCAGAAAGACCTGCTGGCGGCCTATGGCTGCGAGTTCTTCCAGGGCTATCTGTTCAGCCCGCCCCTGCCCATCGCTGCCTTCAATGCCTTGCTCAAGGCGTCGGTGGTGCGCAGCTGACGGGCGGTTCCATGGCAGGATGCAGGGCTGGTTTTTCAGTCTATTTTTTCCAGGAGACGATGCAATGAACATGGCGGTACAAATTGCGCAGCCCGGCGGTCCCGAGCAGATGCAGCTGGTCGAAGTCGCCGTCGGCGCACCCGGCGCCGGCGAAGTGCGCATCCGGCACAAGGCGGTGGGGCTGAATTTTCTCGACGTCTATCAGCGCAGCGGTCTCTACCCTCTGCCCATGCCTTTGAACCTGGGCATGGAGGCGGCCGGCGTGATCGAAGCCGTGGGGCCTGGCGTGCAGCACCTGCAGGTCGGTGACCGCGCGGCCTACACCAGCAATCCGCCGGGCGCGTATTGCGAAGTCCGGGTCATGCCGGCCGACCGCGTATGCCGCCTGCCCGACGACATCAGTTTCGAGACCGGCGCGGCGATGATGCTCAAGGGCCTGACGGCGCAATACCTGCTCAAGAAATCACGCCCGGTGGAAGGTCTGGAGCCGGGGGATTTCGTGCTGTTCCACGCCGCGGCTGGCGGCGTCGGCCTGATTGCCTGCCAATGGGCCAAGGCGCTGGGCCTGCGCCTGATCGCCACCGCCGGCAGCGACGAGAAATGCCAGCTGGCGCTGGACAATGGCGCTGCCCATGCGATCAACTACCGGCGCGAGGACTTTGCCGCACGGGTCCATGAGATCACCGAAGGCCAGGGCGTGAAAGTCGTCTACGACTCGGTGGGCAAGGACACCTGGGAAGGCTCGCTCAAATGCCTGCGCACTTTTGGCCTGCTGGTCTGTTTTGGCAATGCGTCGGGCCCGGTGCCGGCGTTCGCGCCTTCGCTGCTGGCCGCGCGCTCGCTCTACGTCACGCGCCAGACGGTCTACAACCACATCGCCACGCGCGAATCCTGCCAGGCCATGGCCGACGACTTGTTCGCCGTGGTGCAAAGCGGCGCCGTCAAGATCCATATCGCCCAGCGCTATGCGCTGCGTGACGTGCAGCAGGCCCACCGCGACCTGGAAGCGCGCAAGACCACGGGCTCGACCATTCTCACCTTATGAGCACGGCATCCGTTCCTGACTGGGTCGCGCGTTCCCGCGCCATCGCCTGCGCGCCGCCGCTGCAGCCGCGCGAAGCGCTGTACGTCGCCGGCCAGGCCGTCGGGTCGGTGCAGCGCGGGCTGCTGTCCGATCTGGGCCTGGACAATCTGCAGGCGATGGGCATCGATGTCGTGCGGCGCGATGCCGCCTGGTGGCTGCAGGCCGAAGCCGGCGACAGTGCCACGCTGGCGCTGAACCGGCTGGCGCAGGTGCTGCGCGCCGACGGGCGCTGCGGCCCGTGGCGCAATGAACAACTGGCGGTGCGCAACCCCGAAGGCGAGTGCATTGCGACCGTGGAGCGCGGCGCGGTGCGCGTGCTGGGCATTCCCACCGAGGCCGTGCACCTGGTCGGTGTCGCGCCGGATGGCCGGCTGTGGGTGCAGCAGCGCGCGGCCGACAAGGCGATGTTTCCCAACCGCTGGGACACGCTGATGGGCGGCATGGTCTCGGCCGGCGACAGCCCGGACACCGCGCTCGCGCGCGAGACCTGGGAAGAGGCCGGCCTGCGCCTGGCGGCCCTGGAGGATCTGCGCTACGGCGGATTCTTCGATCTGGCCCAGCCCAGCGACGAAGGCGACGGCTGCGGCTATATCCACGAGCGCATCCACTGGTATGTGGTGACCGTGCCCGACGGCGTTCAGCCGGACAACCAGGACGGCGAAGTCCAGGGCTTTGCACTGCTGGCGCCCGAAGTCGTTCAGGCCTGGGCGGCCAGTGAGCAGTTCACCCCCGAAGCCGGCCTGGTCTGGGCGGGTTTCTGGGGCTGGTGAACATGGTGCAGGCACCGCCTCTGGCCTCAGAAACTGGCGTGTCCTAGCAAGGGGACACCGAGCAAGGGCCGCCCCGCAGCGATGGTGTCGTCCCCCTCCACCGTAGGTTGAGAGGGGGAAGCCGCGTCAGCGGCTCAGGGGGTGCTTTATTTACTTCGCCACCGGCGTTTCCCGCAACCGGCTGGGCGCCAGGGCCCCGGCCGATTCCAGGATGGGGTAGGCCACCGAGCACAGCAGCGAATTGATGCGCTTGAGTTCGCTGATCAAGTCGATGTGCAGCGAGCTGGTCTCTATGCTGGGCATGGAGTTGTCCGCCAGGCGTGCCAGGTGCGATGCCGAATAGGCCAGTTCCAGGTCGCGAAAACGCGCTTTTTCTTCCAGCAGCTTTTGCGCTTCGCGCACGTTGCCGGTGAGGAACACGCTCATGGCCAGGCGCAGGTTGTCGAGCAGGCGGGCATGCAGGTCGTTGATTTCCTGCGTGCCGGCAGCCGAGAAGCGGCGGCCTTTCTTGATCTTCTTTTCTTCGATGTCCTGCAGCACCCGCTCGATCAGGTCGCCGATCTGCTCCATGTTGATGGTGAAGCTGATGACTTCGGTCCAGCGCTGGCCTTCCTTCTCGTCGAGCTCGGCCCGGGAGATCTTGGTCATGTAGTACTTGATGGCCGAATAGAGCTCGTCGACGGTGTCATCGAGCTGGCGCAGTTCGGCCGACAGCTTGAGGTCGTCGTTGATCACCACCTGGTGCATGCCGATCAGCATGGCTTCGACCACGTCCGCCTGGTGCAAGGCTTCGCGGGCGGCGCAGGAAATGGCCAGCGAAGGCGTGGCCAGGGCGGAAGGGTCGAGGTGGCGCGGACGCAGCGGGCTGCCTGCACCGGGCTCGGGCTTGGGAATCAAGGTGGTGACCCACTTGGCGACGATATCCGTCATGCCGATGAAGAACACCGTGTTGAATACGTTGAAGGCCAGATGGAACAGCACCACGTTGCGCGCGCCGTCGCCCAGCAGGGGCTGGACATGGGTCATCCACAGGCCCACGCAAGGCACGGCCAGGGCCACGCCCATGATCTTGAACAGCAGGTTGCCTACGGTCACCTGGCGCACTTCGGAGCTGGACTTGGCCGTGGTCAGCACGGCGACCAGGCCGCTGCCCAGGTTGGCGCCCAGCACCAGGCCCAGGGCCACATCCAGCGGCACGGCACCCGAGCTGGCCATGGCCGCGATCAGCAGCACGATGGCCAGGCTGGAGTAGGCCATCACGGCCAGCACCGCGCCCATCAGCAGTTCGAGGAAGATGTCGCTCGTCATCGAGCCCAGCAGGGTGCGGATCACGGCCGATTCGACCAGCGGCTCGGTGGCTTCGACCACCAGACGCAGGGCCAGCAGCATCAGGCCCAGGCCGATCAGCACCCGGCCTATGCGCCCGGGCGTGCTGTCCTGTCTGGTGATGAACAGCACCACGCCGATGAAGATCATCAGCGGCGACAGCCAGGACAGGTCGGTGGCGAACAGCACCGCCATCATGGCTGTGCCGACGTCGGCACCGCGCATCACGGACAGGGCCGAAGGCAGAGTGATCAGACCCTGTCCGACGAAGGACGAGGTCATCAAGGAGGTAGCGGTGCTCGATTGCACCAGGGCAGTCACACCAATCCCCGAGAGCATCGCGGTGAAGCGGTTGCCCATGCTGTGGGCAAGCAGGTTGCGCAGATTCGCCCCGAAGACGCGCAAGATCCCGGTTCGAACCATGTGGGTGCCCCACACCAGCAGTGCGACGGCGGCCAAAAGGTTGAGTAAGTGTTTCATGGGCAGAACCAGACACTATAGCGCGATTGTTGTGCCTGTGCAACAGGGGCGAAAGTCGCCCCGCTGTGCCTGGGCGGGGCCCTCCTCAGGGCGCCCGCCGTTTGTCTCTCAGGGAGCGCTCTTTTTCTTCATCCGCCGCAGCTCGTCGACGACCAAGAGCACGGCGCCTACGCTGATGGCCATGTCGGCCACGTTGAAGGCCGGGAAGTGCGAGCTTCCCCAGTAGAAGTCGAGAAAATCGACCACATAGCCATGCATCAGGCGGTCGACCACATTGCCGATGGCGCCGCCCAGAATGCTGGCCAGCGCAAAGCCCAGCAGGCGCTCGCCGCGGTGGGCGTGCAGCTGCCAGACGATGACGGCCGTGGCGATCACGCCGATGGCGGTGAACAGCCAGCGCTGCCAGCCGCTGGCGCCGGCCAGGAAGGAAAAGGCCGCCCCGGTGTTGTGCGCGCGCACGATGTTGAAGAAGCCTGTGATGGGCGTGCCATCACCGAGCTGGTAGACCTGCAGGATCCACTGCTTGCTGACCTGGTCAAGCACGATCAGCAGCAGCGCCCACAGCAGCCACGGCCAGATGGCCGCGCGCGCCGTGGGAAGCATGGGAGCGGCGGGGCGCATCAGGCGATAGCCCGGTCTTCACCGGCACCATGCAGATTGCTGTCGCAGCGGCCGCACAGCGTCGGGTGGGCAGGGTTGACGCCCACGTCTTCGCGGTAATGCCAGCAGCGTTCGCACTTTTCATGCGTGCTCGGGGTCACGCTCGACTGCAGGGCCGAGCCGGCCACCGCGTGCGCGGCCGAAGTGATGAAGACGAACTTCAGATCGTCGCCCAGGCTTTGCAGCAGGGCCAGGTCCTCGGGCTCGGCCGTCAGCGTGACTTCGGCCTGCAGCGATGAGCCGACCTGGCCCGTGGTGCGCACGGCTTCGATGTCCTTGTTGACCTGGTCGCGGATCACGCGGATGCGCGCCCACTTGGCCAGCAGCGCCGCGTCGCCTGCGGGCAGGTCGCTGAATTTCTCCAGGAAGATGGTTTCGCTGTCGCCAAAGATCTTCCAGGCTTCCTCGGCCGTGAACGACAGGAAAGGCGCCATCCAGC
>JAMNYN010000090.1 GCA_023622805.1 Pseudomonadota bacterium
CCCCACGCTTGCCCACTGCGTGTGGCTGCGCTGCCCCCCAGGGGGGCCGTCCGCTGGCTTGGGGCGGCCCGGCGCCAGCGGGGTTGCCCCCTGGCTTGCTCGGCTAACGCCGCTAACCCCTCGAGCGGGCGAAAAAAATCCCCGCATCTGCGGGGATTTTTTCATTCAAACACTGCAACCCGGGTTCAGCTGCCTTCGCCGAGCTGCATTTGACCTGCCGCACGGGCCTTTTGCATATCGGCCACCACTTCGGCACGGGTCAGCGGCTTTCCTTGGCTGTTGGGCAGCGACTTCATCTGCATGCCGGTGTCTTCCAGATACACCATCTCGCCACTGGCGCGGGCCTGTTCCAGTTCAGCGATCACCTGGGCACGGGTCTTGCCCTGTGCTTGGGGCTGGGCTGGGTACTGCTGGGGATGGAGCGCATTGCGCGGCATGCTGCTTTCGCCATCGACGATGTTGCCGGTGCGCTGGGCTTCGGCCAGATCGGCCAGGACCTGGGCACGGCTCAGGCCCGTGGTGGGTTCGGCGGCCAGGGCATGGCCGGCGACTGCGGCAGTCAGGGACAAGATCAGAATCGAAGCGCTTTGACGAATGGATTTCATAAGATTTCTCACAATTTTCAAAAATGGCTGTGCAAGCCGGCGAGCGGCGACAGCGCAGTCATGGCGGCATTCGTTGTGGCCTTGCCGCCGATCAGGCCAGGAGCTTTTCAGGGAGCCATCCCTTGCCGTCTTGGCTAGACCGGCGGCAGGAAGGGACTCGCAAGACAATCGGGAGGTGGCGAATCACCGTGCCGGGAAACCGGCTCGGCGGCCTCCCGACCACGGGAGTCAACGCCTTGCATTCGCAACAGCCCGTCCACGATGGCCCTGGCCTGTGGACGAGACGCAGCCTCGACCAAGGCATCGACCAGGGCGTTGGCCGTGGTCTGGGAGACTGAAGAAAAAGCCCATGCGCCAACCGACATGGCTGGCACGGGGCCCGCTGCTGACTGGCTTGTACGCAAGTGCATTTCCATCCTCTTTCCATCGATGCCGTGAAGCGAATGAGGCAATTCTGCAGCGTGTGCACTGACATGAAGATTGCACAGACATTACGTTTTTGTCATGTGCAATCGGGTGTTTCCCTCTACCATTCCCCTCTTCCTAGAGACTTGATGTCAATCCCATGCGCATATTAATTATTGAAGACGAGGTGAAATCCGCGGATTACCTGCAAAAGGGATTGATGGAATCCGGCTATCAAGTGGAAGTCGCCTACAACGGCATGGATGGATTGCATCTGGCCCAGAACTCCGATTTTGATTTGTTGATTTTGGACGTGATGCTGCCCGGCATGGATGGCTGGAGTTTCATTCGCAAGTTTCGTGAAACCCACCAGACGCCCGTGCTTTTCCTGACCGCCCGCGACGCCATTGAAGACCGCGTCAAGGGGCTGGAACTGGGCGCCGACGATTACCTCGTCAAACCGTTTTCCTATGCCGAGCTGCTCGCACGTGTGCGCACACTTCTGCGCCGCACGCCGGTGCGTGATCCGGAGATCTTTCGCCTGGCCGACCTGGAGATGGATGTGATGCGCCGACGCGTCACGCGCCAAGGCCAGCGCATCGACCTGACCAACAAGGAGTTTGCTCTGCTCCAGCTGCTGCTGCAGCACCAGGGCGAAGTCATGTCGCGCACCCGCATCGCCTCCCAGGTCTGGGACATGAACTTCGACAGCGACACGAATGTGGTCGATGTGGCCATACGCCGGCTGCGCGCCAAGATCGACGATGCCTACGACACCAAGCTCATCCAGACCGTGCGCGGCATGGGTTACCGCATCGAGGCCAGTGCGGCATGAAACGCCTTCACCAAATCAGTTTGCGCCTGCGCCTGGCGCTGATGTTTTCAGCCGTGAGCGCGATTTTGTTTGGCGTCATGGGAATATGCGTTTACAGCGCCCTGGAAAATGAAATCAGCACGCGCGACGACGAATCATTGCTCGCCCGCATTGAGCGCGTGCGCATCGTCGCCGGAGACCCCGAGCATGTCGAAGCCCTGAGAAAGAACCCCCAGCTGTATGCCAATATCCTGGGCAGCAAGGAAAATGTCCTCTGGGTCATGAACGACAAGGGCGAAGTGCTGATTGAAATCAATCCCATAGGCATGCGCCGCCCAGCCCTGCCCGCACCCAACTCCCCCATGCTGTTCGACAGCCCTGGCCCCGAAGCCGCACGGCTGGCCTGGATGCATGTAGTCACGGCGAATGAAAGCCTGGACGTGATCACCGGCAAGCTGCTGTCCGAGCGTGCGCACATACTCTCCGCCTTCAGCGCCAATCTGGGACTTGCCTGGCTGGCGGGCGTGCTGCTGGCCTTTGTCCTGGGCTGGGAAGTGGTGCGCCGCGGTCTGCTGCCCCTGCGCCGCCTGAGCCTGCAGGCCGCGGCCATTCACCCCCAGCAACTGGGACTGCGGCTGGACGCTGACCAGCAACCCCAGGAACTGCAAGGCCTGAGCAACGCCCTGAACCTCATGCTCGAACGACTGGAAGAAGGCTATTCGCGGCTGTCGCGTTTTTCCGAGGACCTGGCGCATGAAATGCGCACCCCGCTCAACAACCTCATGGGCCAGAACCAGCTGGCGCTGAACCAGCCGCGCAGCGCGGAAGAATATGAAAACCTGCTGGTATCCAACCAGGAGGAATACGAGCGCATGGCCCGCATGATCGACAACATGCTTTTCCTGGCACGGGCGGAAAAGCCCGAGGCCATGCTGCAGCTCAAGCCGCTGGACCTGTCCAAGCTGGGCGACCGGCTGTGCGAGTATTTCGAAGGCATGGCCGAAGAGCGCCAGATGCAGATGCGCAACCTCGCGCAAGGCGGGCTGATCGCCGACACCTCCCTGCTGGTGCGCGCCTTGGCCAATCTGATCTCCAACGCCTTGCGCTACGGCTCGGCCGGCAGCGAGGTGACGCTGCGCAGCCGGGTGCATGCGCAAGGCCTGGACATCGAGGTGGCCAACCAGGGCGAACCCATAGGCGCCCAGCACCTGCCTCGGCTGTTCGACCGCTTCTACCGCTGCGACCCCTCGCGCGCGCAACCGGGCGACTCGGGCGGCCTGGGACTGGCCATCGTCCAGTCCATCATGCAAATGCACAAAGGCCAGGTGCTGGTCGACAGCCAGCCGCACGAGACCCGCTTCATTCTGCGTTTCGGCCTCGAGTCGGTGACGACGCCGCCAGCCAGCGCCGACTGCCACGCCAGCCGCTGAAAGCACGGCGCCAGAGGCTCGCGCTCGGCCTGCGCCTGCCTCCCGGCTGCGCTGATTGCCTCCCCTGCGCCGGTCCATCCCGCGGCCGCAAGACCGCATGAACAGCATCGCCGCGCCGCGGCCCCTGCACCCAGCCTGAGCCGGCCTGCGCCCGCCCCACTTTGGGGCAAGCCGCGCCGAAAGACCGGGAACGCCTGCACGACACGGCCGCGCCCGGGCTGCGGGCCCCGGGCCGAACAAATCCCCCCATCGAACGCATCCGCGTCAACCCTAGTTGCGCAGGCCGCAAGCATCGACTATTCTCGGCGCCTGGAATATTGCTAATATATTTACAGTCTATTTAAAACCGAGTCCTGAGCCATTCCTCTTGCAGCCTGTCGGTCGAACCCACCGGCGAGCTTCCAGGGGAAAGCCGACAGCCCCACCCGCGACTTTTTTACCAAGGGAGTTTTCATGAACACGAACATCTTCACCGGCACCATCCCTGCACTCATGACGCCGTGCACCCCGGACCGCCTGCCTGACTACGACGCGCTGGTCGCCAAGGGCAAGGAGCTCATCGCCGCCGGCATGAGCGCCGTCGTCTACTGCGGCTCCATGGGCGACTGGCCGCTGCTGACGGATGCGCAACGCCAGGAAGGCGTGGCCCGCCTGGTCGCCGCGGGCATCCCGGTGATCGTCGGTACCGGCGCCGTCAATTCGCAGGCCGCCGTGGCCCACGCCGCCCACGCCGCGCAAGTCGGCGCGCAAGGCCTCATGGTGATTCCGCGCGTCATGTCGCGCGGCGCATCGGCGATCGCGCAGAAAGCCCATTTCTCCGCCATTCTGGAAGCCGCGCCGAACCTGCCGGCCGTGATCTACAACAGCCCCTACTACGGCTTCGCGACGCGAGCCGACCTGTTCTTCGAACTGCGCGCCAAGTATTCGAACCTGATCGGCTTCAAGGAATTCGGCGGCGCGACCGACCTGCGCTATGCCGCGGAGCACATCACGTCCAAGGACGATGCCGTCACCTTGATGGTGGGTGTGGACACCCAGGTATTCCACGGCTTCGTGAACTGCGGCGCCACGGGCTCCATCACGGGCATTGGCAACGCGCTTCCCAAGGAAGTCCTGCACCTGGTCGAGCTGTGCAAGAAGGCCGCCAAGGGCGATGTCGCCGCGCGCCGTCATGCACAGGAGCTGGAGTCGGCGCTGGGCGTGCTGTCGTCCTTCGACGAAGGCTGCGATCTGGTCCTGTACTACAAGTATCTGCTGGTGCTCAACGGTCAGAAGGAATACGCCTTGCACTTCAACGCGACCGACGCGCTGACCGACTCGCAGCGTCGCTACACGGAGGCGCAGTACCAGCTCTTCCGCGACTGGTACGCCGTCTGGTCCAAGGACCTGGGCCGCTGATAGCACTCTGAAAGGCTCCCCCATGGGAGCCTTTTTTGAATGCACGGCGGCATGACTTCTCACGCTGGCCTTGTTCTTGCTATCAAGACCGGGGGCCACGTCGCAGCCAGTATCCCAGGCAAACACCTATTGGCGCGATCTCCGCGGACGCTTAATATATTTGACATATGTTTGGGTTGTGGGCAGTTTGTTTTAATTCATTTTCAAAAACGCAGAAGACGCTTCATGGACGATATCGCCAACTCCTCCACTGCCCACAAACCCCCACCGCCTGTCGTGCGCTGGGTGCTCGACGCCTCGGACGCCCTGCTGCGCCTGGAGCGCTGGCTGCTCACCTTCCTGATGAGCCTGCTGACGGCGCTGATCCTGCTCAATGTGGCCACGCGCTACGGCGGCGTGCCACTCTACTGGGTGGATGAAGCCTCTGTGTACACCGTGGTCTGGCTCACCTTCGTCGGCGCCTCGGCCATGACGCGCCTGCGGCTGGACTTCGCGGTCACCATGCTCACCGAGAAGCTGGGCCCGCGCAAGGCGCAGATCGCCAAGGTGATCGCCACTTCCGGCGTGCTGATCTTCGCCTTGGCACTGCTGGCCATGTGCTGGATCTGGATGGACCCGGTGGGCATCGCCCGCAAGGGCTTCGACGCCCGGGAATACGCGGCGGAGTCGTTCAATTTTCTCTACACCGAGCGCACGCAGACCCTCGAATGGCCGGTGTGGATACTGCAACTGATCATGCCGCTGTTCGCTGTCTGCATGAGTCTGCATGCACTGGCCAACCTGCTGGAAGACCTCAAGCTCGCACCCCAACGCCAACACCCTGCCTTCCAGGCAGCCCATCCCGAAGCGGTGAACTGACATGCTGACCTCCATCTTCTTCCTCGCGATCATGCTGGTGGGCGTGCCCATCGGCCTGTGCCTTTGCCTCTCGGGAATCTTCTACATCTACAACACCGACAACCCGGTGCTGCTGCAGTCCTTCCCCACCCAGATGTTCGCCGGCGTGGACAGCTACGGCCTGATCGCCATCCCGCTGTTCATCCTGATCGGTGAAATCATGAACAGCGGCGGCATCACCCGCCGGCTGGTCGACCTGTCGATGGCGTTCGTCGGCTCCATCAAGGGCGGGCTGGCCTACGTGAACATCCTGGCGAACATGCTGGTCTCGTCCATCATCGGCTCGGCCACGGCGCAGGTCGCCATCATGTCGCAGGTGATGGTGCCGGAAATGGAAAAGCAGGGCTACGACAAGACCTTCGCCGCCGGCCTCACGGTCTATGGCGGCATGCTGGGCCCCATCATTCCGCCGTCGGTGATGTTCGTGGTCTACAGCGTGCTGGCCCAGGTGGCCGTGGGCGACATGCTGATCGCCGGCATCCTGCCGGGCGTCCTGCTGACCCTGCTGTTCTTCGGCGTGATCGCCTGCATGGGCATGGTCTACAACTACCCGCGCAGCCCCAAGCGTACGCTGCGCGAGCGCGCCATGACGGTGCTGACCTCCAGCCCCACGCTGCTGATTCCGCTGGTAATCGTCGGCTCCATCCTGACCGGCCTGGCCAACCCCACGGAAGCTGCGGCCGTGGGCGCGGTCAGCGCGGTGCTCGTGGGCCGCTACGTCACGCGCGAATTCAAGTACGCCGAGCTGGGCGCGATCATGCTGCGCGCCGCGATCTACTCCGCCATCGTGCTGTTCCTGGTCGCCGCTGCCTCGGTGTTCTCCTGGCTGCTGATCTACGGCAAGGTGCCGCAGATGGTCGCCGCCTGGGTCCAGACCGTGGCCCATGATCCGGTCACCTTCCTGCTGCTGGTCAATGTGATCCTGCTGGTCATCGGTACCGTGATCGACGGCATCCCCGGCCTGATCATGACCGCCCCCATTCTTCTGCCCATCGCCACCGAGATCTACCACATCGACCCGCGCCATTTCGGTGTGGTGATCGTGATCAATCTGGTGCTCGGACTGATGACGCCGCCGGTGGGACTGAGCTTCTTCGTGGCAGCCGCGGTCACGGGGGCCAAGCCAGGGCGCATGTTCATCGTCACCCTGCCCTTCTTCATCATCAGCGTCGTCGCACTGATCATGCTTTCGCTGTTCCCCAGCCTGTCGCTGGGCTTGCTGAAATAACCGCTTTCCTGCCCTGCCGCCATCCCTCTCCAAGGAGTTTTTCATGACCCTGAATCGTCGCCACTTTCTTCAGACTTCGGCCATTGCCGCCGCTCCGCTGGCTTTCGTGACCCCTTCGCGCGCGGCCGCGGCCAAGGAGTTGCGCCTGGGCATCATCACCCCCGCGGGACACTCGTGGAACCGCGCCGCGCTGCAGTTCGGCGAGGCCCTGGCCAAGGCGACCAACGGCCGGCTCACGGTGACCGTTTTCCATTCCGGCCAGCTGGGCAACGAGTCGGTCATGATGCAGCAACTGCAGTCCGGCGCCCTCGACATGGGCTGGATCCAGGCCGCGGAACTGGGCACGCGCGTCGCCAGCGTGGCCTCGATCAACGCGCCGTATCTGGTGCGCTCCACGCCGGCCGTGGCGAAACTGGTCAAGACGCCCGCCGCCCTGAAGCTGCTGGATGTCTTGCCGCGCGAGACCGGCTGTATCGGCCTGGGCTGGGGCATCACCGGCATGCGCGTGGTGTTCGCGACCAAGGAGATCAAGACGCCCAACGACCTCAAGGGCCTCAAGATCCGCATCAACCCCACGCCGGTCTACCGCGACTTCTACCAGTACTTCGGCGCGGCTCCGACCCCCATCCCCACGCCCGCGGTGTTCGATGCCATGACCAACGGCCAGGTCGACGGCCTCGAAGCCGACGTGGAGTTCTCCTGGAATCAGCGCTTCGACAAGGTGTCCAAGGTCATGATGCCGATGAACGCGCTGTTCATGCCTTTTGCCCCGCTGTTCTCCGGCCGCGTCTGGAACACCCTGGACAGCAAGGACCGCGACCTGATCCGCCAGCTCACGGCCCAGGCCCTGGACACCCAGATCAACGACATCGTCACCACCGAAGCCGGTCTGCTGGAGAAGTTCAAGAAGGAATCCATCGTCATGCGCGATCTTTCCAACTTCGACAACAAGCCGGCCATCGACGCATTCGACAAGATCTGGCTGCCCAAGGCGCCGCAGATTGCGGAACTGCGGGCTGTTGGGGCGAAACTCTGAGACACCCCCTGAGAGGCTTCGCCTCTTCCCCCTCTCATCCTTCGGTGGAGGGGGACGACACCGTCGCTGCGGGGCGGCCCTTGCTCGGTGTCCCTGAGCTGGGGCGCGCCGGTTGCGTAGGCAGTGGGCGTTGCAAGCCTTGAAAAAAGCGCTCCCTGCGGCTTCGCAGCCTCCCCCTCTCAAGCTGCGGAGGATGCGAACTGGGGCTTTCAGCTTTCGATGATGCGCTTGGCGAAATCTTCGAGGTTGTCCATGAGGCGGTTGGCGCCGGTGATCGCCGCCGCCTCATCGCCCGTGGCGATTCCCTGGGCCAGTTCCAGGTGGGCGCGCGCACCTTCGGAGATCTCGCCGGCGTGTTGGTAGGCATACCAGAATCGACGGCATTGGACGATCAGCGGCGTCACGCACTTCACTGCCGAGCGGTTGCGGCTCGCCGTGTGGATGACGACATCCAGCTCATGATCCCAGCGCATGTATTCGTCCAGATTGCCGCGCTCGGCAGCCGCCACCATCTTCTCTGCGCATTGGACAATTTCCTTGCGCTGCGCGGCCGACGCGCGGCGTGCTGCGCAGGCAGCGACCAGGTTCTCCAGCACCCTGCGCGTCTGGATGACGTCAAGGTGTTCCGCCAGGTCGATGTTCGAAACGAGCAGGCCGCGGCGCGGCTGCTGAACGATCAGGCCGATGGAGATCATGCGCAGCAAGGCTTCGCGCACCGGCGTTCTGCCCATGCCCGTGCGCTCGGCAAGCTCGGCTTCCACAATGGGGCTGCCGGGCTCGAGCTGCATGGTCGACATCATCGTTTCGATGGCGTCGTAGGCAAGATCCGCAGCACGGCGTTTGGCCGGAAGCGCTGCCTTGACCTTGGCAGTGGAGGTCTTCACGCGCGAAGCTGTGGATTTTTGTGGAGTAGACATCAGATGGAGGTTTTTATCGGCATTTATGTTGCAAAAGCCAAAATGCTTGGTTCAATTATATTGACGAAATACTGAGAGTACATCACCGGGTTTTCTCTGTCATTCCGGTGCGCAAAAGCCTTGCGTCGCAAGCCCGTCAGCGCAGCAGTTGCAGCAGGTCCCGCAACAAGGCCGCGGGAATCTGGACGCAGCCCGCGGACAGACTGCGACTTCTGGCGTTGAAGCGGCGCTGGGACGGCAGGCGCGCTCCCTGGTCCGTGATGCCGTCGAAGAGTTTTTCGGCCCGCAGGCGGTCTTCGCGGAAGTCGCCCTGGCTGAAGAACCGGGGGTCGAACGCCAGGACCAGTTCACCGTGGCAAGGCGCGGCGCCCGCGCCGCCGTCGACGATGCGCGATTCGACGCTGGTCATGTCGCCGATCAGCGGCCCTGCCAGCAATTCGATCATCGTCGCCAAGGCCGAGCCT
>JAMNYN010000116.1 GCA_023622805.1 Pseudomonadota bacterium
GACGAGCCGGTGACGATCAGCGGAATCGCTCCCGTGGCAGGCTTGGGCAAAAGCGCTGCATCGTCGATGCGGCCCAGCGGTGAATCGATCGCCGGACTGTCCGCCCGCATGAGCTGGCGAAAGTAGGCCACCGCCTGTGCAAACCGCTCTGCGCGCGCACCATGCTCCAGACCGTACGCAGGAAACTCGCTGGGACGGTCGCCGGATGCAATGCCCAGCACCAGACGGCCGCCCGACAGCTGGTCGATGGTGGCCGATGCCTTGGCCAGGTCGATGGGATGGCGCAAGGAAAAAATGGCGCTGCCCGTGGCGAGCGCCACCGACTTTGTCCGCGCGGCGAGAAACGCCAGGTAGCTGAAGGGATCGAACACCTGCCCTGCATCACCGAACGAGGGCGCGAACAAGGGCACATCGCGCACCCAGACGGCGGCAAAGCCGCGGCGGTCTATGTCCGCGACCAGATCCGCCTGCCCTGCCAGCACGCGCATATCGCCTTCGTAGAAACGCAGCGGCAAGAAGATGCCCAGTGTCAATCGCTCGGGAGCGAACATGCGTCTATAGCCCGGATGCGCGCAAAAGGCCGGAAACGATGCACCGGAGGGGGTCTGCAGAAGGCTCATGGCTGTGGGGTTCATGCGCTAGTGGCCGGTGCGGGCAGGCTCACGCCTCGCTGCACGGCAGGCCTGGCCGCGACGCGCTCATGCCAGGCGCTCAAATTCGGGTACTGGCTGAAATCGAAGTCGATGATGCGCGCGATGTGGGTCCAACCGAAGTGGGCAATATCGGCAATGGAGTACGCATCCCCGGCCAGAAAGCGGTGGCGGGACAGATGCTGGTCCAGCGTGGCGAATGCCTCGTTGGTCAGCCGGCGGTAACGTTCCATGGCCTCGGCATTCCTGGTGCCGGAAAAAATCTCGAAATGCACGCGCTGGCCAAGGAGCGGCCCCACGCTCGCCGCGTGAAACACCAGCCACTGCATCGCCTGCCATCTGGCCCGCGGCGCACTCGGCAGCAGGCTACCGGTCTTGTCGGCCAGGTAGAGCAGGATGGCGGCGGACTCGAACAAGGTGATACCGCTGTCCTCGTCGACCAGCACGGGAATGCGCCCATGCGGATGCAGACGCAAGAAATGGGGCTGCCTGTGCTCACCCGCATCGAGACGGACATGGTGCAAGGTGTACAGCAAGCCCAGCTCTTCCAGGGCAATGGTGATCTTGAAGCCGTTGGGCGAGCTGTCGGTATATAGATGGATCATGGCTCCCACACTGGATATAGATTAACTAAATTAACGCATTTCTTCTAAAGAATCCGTATGATAGTTTTGGGAGTTCCTTAAAGGAAACGATCATTTCTCCTCTAACAATATAGAAAAACTAAACACTATGACCACCTCGCTCCCACTGTTGGCCTTGCGCACTTTCGTGGAAGTCGGACAGCGCGGCAGCATCAAGGCCGCCGCCGAGGCGCTGAGCGTCACCTCGGGTGCGGTCAGCCAGCAGATCCGCCTGCTGGAAGACCGGGTCGGCGTGGCGCTTTTCACCCGCGAGCGCCAAGGTCTGCGGCTCACCGAGGCTGGGGCCAACGTCCATCCCGCGCTGCTCCAGGCGTTCGAGCAGATCGAGAAAGTCCAGCAGACCCTGGAGCAGATCAAGTCCCGCCAGACCCTGACCGTGAGCACGGTCGCCACCTTCGCCGCATCGTGGCTGGTGCCGCGCCTGGGCCGGTTCAACCAACGTTACCCGCACATCGAAGTGCGGGTCGAGGCGACTTCGGCCATGGTCGACATGCGCCGGGACCGGGTCGACATCGCCCTGCGGCATGGACTGGGTGTCTATCCGGGTCTGCATGCCACCCGGCTGATGGCCCCTGTGCTGGTACCTGTGGCTTGCCCCGGCCTGGTGGCCGCGGATGAGGCGCTCAAGGAGCCCGCGGATTGCCTGAGTTACCCGCTGCTGCACGATAGCGACCGGGCAGACTGGCGGCTGTGGCTAGCCGCGCATGGGGTGGCCCAGAACCCGCGCGCCGAGCGCGGAACGGCATTCGAGGATGACTTCCTGCTGATCCGTGCCGCGGAAGCCGGCCAGGGGCTGGCGCTGGTGCCGTTGGAACATGCACGGGAAGAAATCGCGGCGGGCCGGCTGGTACAGGTGCTGGACAAGCCCTGGCCGGCACGCTTTGCCTACTATCTGGTCACGCAGCCGGGGGCCTTGCAACGGCCGCAAGTAAAGGCGTTCGCGGACTGGATCTTCGAAGAAGCGCAAGGCGAGGCATCCGGCCCGGCACTGGCTTCTACATGAAAAAACCGGCCGCTGGCCGGTTTTTTTGCGTGCGCTGAGCGATCTCAGGCGTGGCGCTTGACCCAGTCCACATAGCGGGTCAGCCAGGCCTGCACAAAAGCCTTGCTGCCGTCACCGATGGAGCCGTCGGCGGCAAACAGGCCTTCCTTGGCCTGGATGAACATTTCCGGCTGGCCCAGCAGCGGCACGTCGAGGTAGGCCATGACGTTGCGCAGATGCTGCTGCGCCAAAGCCGTTCCCACCGCGCCCACCGACACGCCCAGCACCGCGCCAGGCTTGCCCGCCCAGACGCTTTGACCGTAAGGGCGCGAGCCTTGGTCGATGGCGTTCTTCAACACGCCGGGGATGGAGCGGTTGTACTCGGGCGTCACAAACAGCAGCGCCTGGGTGCCTGCGATCTGTGCGCGGAAGTTCTTGACCACCTCCACCTCGTTGCCATCGGCATCCTGGTTGTACAGCGGCAGGTTGTCGATGGCGATTTCCTTGAATTCAAAGCCTTCGGGCGCCATGCGCTCGATCGCCTTCGCCAACTGCCGGTTGAAGGAATCCTTGCGCAAGCTGCCTACGATGACAGCGACTTTGTACTGGCTCATGAAAGCTCCTGGAGTCAAAAATGAAAAACGGCCCCCACGCTTGCTCGCTTCGCATAGCCGCGCTGGGGGGCTTCGCCCCCCAGACGCTTTTCATCTTGGGGCGGCCCGGCGATGAAAAAGGGCGTCCCATTATGAGAAGCCCTGAGCGAGGTCGCCAGTGGGCGGCGTCCTACACAGACGCCCGCCTCCTGGCGCACGCCGCTTATTGCATGTACGAAGGCTTGGCGTAGCCCTGGAACTTGCTGTTCACCACGGCCTTGTATTCGCCGGAGCGGTAGGCGGCTTCCAGGTCCTTGGCCCAGGGCGCATCCTTGTCCACGCGCTTGATGGCCACCACGTTCAGGTAATGGTCGGGGGTTTTTTCCAAGGCCACCGCTTCCGTCAGCTTGAGGCCCGAGGAAATCGCGAAATTGCCATTGATGATGGCGTACTCGGTGTCACCCAGCGAGCGCGGCAGTTGCGCGGCTTCGAGCGGAATGAACTTGAGCTTGCGGGGGTTCTCCACCAGGTCTTTTTCCGAAGCCCGCAGCGGATCGATGCCGGGCTTGATCTTCACCAGCTGGTTCTGCTCCAGCAGCACCAGGGCGCGCGCCAGATTGCTGGGGTCGTTGGGCAAGGTCACGCGGTCGCCGGGCTTGGCTTCGGCCAGGGTCTTGCGCGAAGTCGAATACACGCCCAGGGGGGCGATCGGACCTTGCACCAGCTCGACCAGATCGAGCTTCTGATCGGCGGCGAATTTCTGCAGGTAAACGCGGTGCTGGAAGAAGTTGGCGTTCAGCGAGCCCTGGGCCAGCGCCAGATTGGGCTGCACGTAATCATTGAACTCCACCAGCTTGACCTTGTAGCCCTTTTTTTCCAGGATGGGAACGATGCCCAGCTTGAGCTGGTCGATGTTCGAGCCGGCCGTGCCGCCGATCACCAGGTCCTTCTTGGTCTGGGCCTGGACGGGAGCCGCGAGGCCCACCAGGGTCACAGCGGCCACGGCAGCAGCCAGCAAGGAGCGACGTACAACAAAATTCTTCATCACAAACCTCTTCAAAAGGAAAACAAAGCCGCCGCGCGGCAAGAAATGAATGCCCGGCACCGGCCGGGCGGGGCCGTCAACCGCGCTTGTCCAGGCGCCGCGCAACGGTGCTTCCGACAAACTGCAGGATTTGCACCATCACCACCAGCACGGTAACGGTGAGCACCATCACATCGGTCTGGAAGCGGTAGTAACCATAGCGGATGGCCAGGTCGCCGATGCCGCCGCCGCCGACCACGCCGGCGATCGCCGAGTACGACAGAAAGCTCACGGCCAGCACCGTCAGCGCCAGCACCAGGCCGGAACGCGCTTCCAGCACCAGCACGCGCCAGACGATTTGCAGCTCGGAAGCGCCCATGGCATGGGCCGCCTCGATCACGCCGCGCGGCACTTCGCGCAGGCACTGGTCCACCAGGCGGGCGAGATAGGGAATCGCCGCGAACGACAGCGGCACGGCCGCGGCCAGCGGCCCTATCGACGTGCCGGCCACCACCCGCGTGAACGGCACCAGCGCCACCAGCAAGATGATGAAGGGAAAGGAGCGGACCGTGTTCACGATCCAGTTGAGCGTGATGAAGGCCCACTTGTTTTCCAGCGACTGACCGGGGCCGAGCAGGAACAGCAGCACGCCCAGCGGGCCGCCGATGACGATGGCGGCCGTGAGGCCGATGCCCAGCATCAAGGCCGTCTGGCCTATGGCCAGCCACAGCTCGGGAAGAATGGCGGCAATGTTCTCAGACATGTTGCAGTTCCTGGACTGCCACGGCAGCATTCAATGGGGGGCCAGCGAGGGAGGAAGACTGGGCGTCCGGGCGGGCATCCCAGCGGGCTTCGCGCGCCCTGCGCTCGCGCAAGGCCTCGATTTCCTGGCCCAGCACGGTGGTGCGCGCCGCGCTCGGCCCGGTCAGCGAAAACTGCTCGGCGATGCGGCCGCCTTCCACGATGGCCACTTCGCTGCACAGCACTTCCACCACCGACAGCTCATGCGTCACGATGACGATGGTCACACCGGTCTTTTGCTGGATGTCGCGCAGCGTCTCCAGCAGTGAACGCGTGGTTTCGCTGTCGAGCGCCGAAGTCGGCTCGTCGCACAGCAGCACCTGAGGGCGCGGCGCCAGCGCGCGGGCACTCGCCACGCGCTGCTTTTGCCCACCCGACAACAGCGCCGGGAAGCTGGCGATCTTGTCGGTCAGGCCCACCAGGGCCAGGCATTCGCGCACCCGTGCATCGATCTGGGCCCGCGACGCGCCGCCGTGGATCTTCAAGGGAAAGGCGACGTTGTCGAACACGCTGGCGTTTTGCAGCAGGTTGAACTGCTGAAAAATCATGCCGATGTTTTGCCGCGCTTCGCGCAGCTCGCGCCGCCCCAGGCCCGTCAGCTCGCGGCCGGCGACGATGACGGAGCCCGCGTCGGGACGCTCGAGCAGATTGATCAGCCGCAGCAGCGTCGATTTGCCCGCGCCGCTTTTGCCTATCAGGCCGAAAATCTCTCCCTGGCGCACATCCAGAGAGACCGATTTGACGGCTTCAAACACGCCGCCGTCGGCAGTGACGAATTTCTTCTGCACATCACGCAAGCGGATGAGCGGCGAGGTGGAAATCGGGTCTGCGGTGCTGTGGCTCATGCAATCGTTTTTTTCACTGAATCTTCGAAGGTCCCGTACCGGCATCTCAGCGGCTGAGATGCCTGGGGCATTGCTTGGCAACTGCGGGGAGCTGCCGTTGCAGCGCACATTTCGCCCGCATGGAACGTGACTGGAGTGTGCCGCCATCCCCGCCATTTACCAACGAAATTAAAAGCGCATGCTTATGCATTTTTGCTACTAAGGATGCCGGCTGCAATGCCGTACAACCCTAAGACTTTTGCGCGAAAAAAAGCCAGTGCGGCGCAAGGCGGCACTGGCGGATGGAAGCGCCCCGGCAGCTGCCGGCGCTTCTTGGAGAGCTATGCGATGCTTAGAACGCGGGCACCACCGAACCCTTGAACTGGGTCTCGATGAACTGGCGGATCTCGGGCGACTGGTAGACCTTGATCAGCTTGGCGACCCAAGGCTTGCTCTTGTCGGCCTCGCGCACCACCAGGATGTTCACGTAGGGGTTCTTGGCGCTTTCCTGCACGATGGAATCGGTCTTGGGGTTGAGCCCGGCCGAGATCGCGAAGTTGGTGTTGATGGCCGAAGCATCGAGGTCATCGAGCGAGCGCGGCAGCTGGGCAGCGTCCAGCTCGACAAACTTCAGCTTCTTGGGGTTGGACACCACGTCCAGCGGCGTGGCCTTGAGGCCCGCGCCTTCCTTGAGCTTGATCAGGCCCTGGGCCTGCAACAGCAGCAGTACGCGGCCGCCATTGGTCGGATCGTTGGGAATGCCGAACTTGGCGCCCTGGGGCAGGTCGGCAAGCGCCTTGAACTTCTTGGAGTACAGGCCGATGGGAAAGTTGACCGTGTCGGCCACGCGCACCAGCTTGTAGCCGCGGTCCTTGACCTGGGCGTCCAGGTAGGGGCCGTGCTGGTAGCTGTTGGCATCGAGGTCACCCGCAGCCAAGGCCGCGTTGGGCTGGACGTAGTCACCAAACTCGACCACCTGGATCTTCAGGCCCTGCTTTTCGGCGACCAGTTTCACCTGCTCGAAAATCTGGGCGTGCGGGCCGGCGGTAACGCCGACCTTGATCGATGTCTTGTCCTGTGCCAGGGCCGACAGGGGCGCAGCCAGGGCCAGGCCCAGGGCCAAAGTGGTTTGCAGAAGATGGCGCTTGTTCACGGTATGCCTTCACTCAAAAATGCAGAATGCGTGCACTGTACGCGCAAATTCCACCGAGTATTAGGAATAATAAATTGATTATTTATTCCAAATCAGCATAAGCCGATCAAGCCAGATTAGCATCGCAGTAATCCAAGGCGCTTGCATCATCCACCGAAGGTTTAGAGGGGAAAGCGGAGGACGGCCCCTGCCGCGCAGCCGCACAGGGGGTGTTCTTCAATCCTCGCCGGGCGCCGGCCAGGCGTCGCGTGCCGCGTCGCCGCCCGACTGGCTGGAAAGCACCTGGCGCTGCTTGTGCTCCACGTGGTAGGCCGTGAGCACCTGATGGGCGATGGCGTCCAGCGCGGGATGCACCACGCCTTGCTTGTCGGTCCAGACCTTGGGCGTGATCGGGCCGGCAATGGCAATCGCATCGCCTTCGCGCAAAGCTTCCAGAGCCGCGCAGGGCGCGGCGTCAAAGGCGATCACGTTGACAAACAGGTTTTCACCATCGCCGCACACGGCGCGCATGCGTGCGACCATGAAGGGCTTGCCCGTCTTGCTGGTCCGCTGCTCAGGTGTGCCATAGAGGCGCCCTGCTATCAATCCATCCATCACGGTCAATCCTTTGTTGTTGCATGAAACTAGCGTATTGTGACCTCGGCCCTGCCTGCGTGCCCTGGAACCACGGGGCGACCCTTCAGGGCATGGACGGCGCAGCACAGGATTCGGCCGTGAAAAATGCCTTCTCACAGGCATGTCATCGGCACGGTCAATACATCGCGGCAAAGTCCATGGAATAAAACGGCTCGTACTAGCGTCTACCAAAGGTCCACTTCAAGGAGTACCTCCATGATCCGTATCGCTTCCTCCGCTGTTCTCGCTTCGGTTCTGCTTGCTGCCTGCAGCATGACCCCCCCCACCCAGACGGCACCCTCGCCTGCCACGAGCCTCAATGGCGTGCTGGTCGGCCCCAGCCAGATGACGCTCTACGTCTTCGACAAGGATGCCGTCGGCTCCGGCAAGAGCGTCTGCAATGGCGGCTGCGCCACCAATTGGCCGCCGTTGATGGCGCCGGCCAGCGCAGTCCCCATCGGTGGCTGGAGCGTGGTGATCCGTGATGACGGCAGCCGGCAATGGGCTTACCAGGGGCGTCCGCTTTACTACTGGACCAAGGACACCAAGCCCGGTGACAAGACCGGCGACGGCTTCCTCAACAATTCCTGGCACGCCGCCAAGCCCTGAGGCGAGGGCCCCCTCTCTCTTCAGTGAAGGAGGTCGACCCGCACGCTGCGGGTCGGCCCTTCCGAGAAGAGGCACCGCCCATGGCGGTCAACCACGGCCAGGGCACCCCACCGACGCCCGCTCAGCGCCTTCCGCCCCCTCTGGCGCCTCAAAGCCAGCCCCCGCTGCCATAGAGATCAAGACTCTCCCGCGGAATGCCCGACCCTGATCGGCACTGCGAGATCGAATCGCCCCTGCCTCTGCCAGGTCCCAGCGTCAGGACCCGCGCAATCACGCCTCTGGCTGCGAATCAGCCCCGCCCCACGCGCATTCCATACCACCGGAATGCAGCCCGCGCACGTCACCAGCCCCCGCCCATCCGTGCCATGCACTGTCAACGAATTGTCATCTAGGCCCCTCAGAATTAAGGCATTCCTGGTACTTGTGGAAATTTTTGCAAATCACGAAAACACAAGAATGCACTGATTGGCGAGACACGGCAGCCGTCGCCATTCACCACCGCACGCCGATCCGCCGGGCGCCAACAGCGCCTTCACCCATCGATTTCAAAGCCGGGCGCATGTGCGTCTGGGATTTCCGCTGCCTGACTCGCTCATCATGAACCAACCTAGACCTCGATTCGCCCGGGTCGCGCTCAGCGCGAGCCTTCTCGTCCTCTTGGCCGCCTGCGGCGGGGGCTCAGACCCATCGCCCACCGAACCCGCCAAGCCAGACCCTGTCGTGCCGGGCACCGCGCGCAGCAAGGCTCTGCTGATCGGTATCGACGGCGTGCAATACGCCGCGCTGCAGCAAGCCGTGGCCGCCACGCGCATGCCGACGCTGCAAGGCCTGGGCACGCTGCTGCCCGCCTACACCGGCGGCGTCAAGGGCACAACGACGCAACAGCAGGCCACCGACGGCCCCGGCTGGGCAACGCTGCTGACCGGCACCTGGGCCGACCGCCACCAGATCCGCTCGAACTACGCGGGCCAGGGCTTCAAGGCCGACAGCGTGTTCAAGCTGTTGAAGGGCGCGCAAGCCGGCGCACGCACCGCGGCCGTTTCGAGCTGGAGCGGCCTGCCGCAACTGCTGCGTGCCGACCGCAGTGCCGGCTACCTCGATCTGGCCAAGGACTGCGTCGGCGACGACACCTGCGTCACCAGCGAAACCTCGGCCGCCATTGCCGGCGGCAACTACGACTTGATCGTCGCCGACTATCAAGGCCCGCAGCAGGTCGCCGACGTGGCCGGTATCGGTAC
>JAMNYN010000138.1 GCA_023622805.1 Pseudomonadota bacterium
CGTATAAAATCTCGTCGCCCATCGAATACGCCGACAAGCTGACAGGCAACCTCCTGATCGCCCATGGCATGATCGACGACAACGTGTTTTACCAGGATTCCGTGCGCCTGTCGCAGCGTTTGATCGAGCTCAAAAAGGATAACTGGGAAATGGCCAGCTACCCGATGGAACGCCACGGCTTCGTGCAGCCGGAAGCGTGGTATGACGAATACCGGCGGATTTATCAGTTGTTCCAAAGAACCTTGAAGTAATCGTCATTGCCCGGCTCGCTCGGCAAAAACTGTCGGATTACGCGAGGCGAGGCCTCGCTAATTCGACCTACTCGCTCAGGCGTAGGTCGGATTAGCGGCGCAGCCGCGTAATCCGACACCCCCACACTCCAATTACTCAGTCAAACGGCACAGGCCGCGGCGTCGTGTCCGACGATGGCGGCAGGATCGGCAGCACGAGCTGCGGCTGCTTGCCCGTCAGGGTCTTCAGGAAAGCCACCAGCTTGGCGTTTTCGTCGGGCGTAAACGTGCGGCCCAGTTGCAAACGGCCCATCACGTCGACGGCTTGCGTCAGGGTGGCCGCTTCGCCATCGTGGAAGTAGGGATACGTCAACTCCACGTTGCGCAGGGTCGGTACCTTGAAGTTGAAACGGTCGGCATCCTTGCCCGTCACGGCCGAGCGCCCTTGCGCCGTCATCGCCGTTTTATACGGTTCCACTACGCCCATCTTCTGGAAGGTGTTGCCGCCCACGGCGGGACCGTTATGGCAGGCGATACAGCCGCTCGATTTGAACAGCTGGTAGCCGGCCAGCTCGTCTTTCGACAGTGCGCTTTTCTTGCCCATCAACCATTGGTCGAAGCGGGAACCGGGGGTCACCAGCACTTCCTCGAAGGCGGCGATGGCGCGCGTGACTTGCTCGATGGTCAATTTATCCTGGCCGAACACTTGCCGAAATTCCGAGCGGTAGGCGGGAATCGAGGCCAGCACGTCGATGGCCAGCTCGTGCGTAAAAGCCATCTCGCCCGGATTGGCGATGGGGCCGCCCGCCTGCTCCTGCAAATCCTTGGCGCGGCCATCCCAGAATTGCGCCACGTTCATGCTGGAATTGAGCACCGTGGGTGAATTGATGGGCCCGCGCTGCCAGTTGTGGCCTATCGAAGTCTTGATGTTGTCCGTGCCGCCCATGCTCAGGTTATGGCAGCTATTGCAGGAAATAAAGCCCGAGCGCGACAGGCGCGGGTCGAAAAACAGTTTCTTGCCCAATTCGACCATCGCCGGATTGGCCACCTTGGCGGCGGTGATCGGCTGGATCGGTTCCTTGTCGGCGGCGTGCAGCACACCGCCGAAGGCCAGGCTGGTGATGAAAAGGAAGGGTGAGAGGGTGCGGCGCATAGTCTAACTCCTGGAAACATTCCCGAATCGGCGGCACGCGCCGGCGCGGGAATGCAGCGCACCGGCCCGGTTGCCACCCGTACATCGCTGGTTGGATGTTGATTTATATTAACTTTGACTGCTTGGCAATGAAAATGACGGGGATCAAGGATAGTCCAGCGCGCGAATCGCGCTTGCCATTCGGGCAAGCGTGGCACATGATGAAGGCATGCAAACACCAACCTACTCCGTCCTACGCGCCGCGTGCGCCGCCATCCTGCTGCTGGTCACCAGTGCCTGCGGCAGCGCCCCCGCACAAGATGCGCCGCCCGCCCCCGGCAATGCCGGCTTGCTGGCGCAAATCCAGGCGGAGGTGGGCGCCGCCGCCTGCGATTCCACGCAGCAATGCCAGACTATCGCCATCGGCGCCAAGGCCTGCGGCGGGCCCGAGCGCTACCTGGCCTGGTCCAGCAAGGAGCATGACGGCAAGAAACTCAAGGCACTGGCCCAGGCGCAAGCCGAGGCGAGCCGCAAGCAGCAGCAGGCGGACGGCATGATGTCGACCTGCTCCATCGTCACGGACCCGGGCGCCACCTGCGAAGCGGGACGCTGCGTGCTGCAAAAGAGCGGCCTGGGCGGCAGCTCGGCGATGTAAAAAAAGCCGCTGAATCAGCGGCCTGGGGGGTTCTGCGACAGGTCAGGACTGCAGCTGCAAGGTCTTGATAATTTTGCTTTCCACCTTCTCGCCCGCGCCCGAGGTGGCATTCTTGCTTTCCTTGCGCAGCAGCAATAAATGGTCGCCGCTGACGCCATACTGGCGCGTCTCGTCCGTCTTTTGCGTAAAGCTGATGACGACGAAAGCGCGCCCGCTCACGTCAAAGTGGAAATGGCTGGCCAGCGGCGTGCCGTCGGCGGCGATCCACACCTCGATGCCGCCTTCGAACTTCTTCACATACTTGCGGTCCTTTTCCGGCACCTTGTCGAGCGACAAGGTAAAGCTGAGCAGGCGCGCCGGCTTGCCCTTGTAGTTATCCATCTTCTCGCCGCTGAACACGGCTTCCTCGATTTCGCGCGACAGGGCGTCCGCCGCCGACACCATGGAACGCAGCTCCGTCGCCTTCATTTCTCCCAGCGCAAAGCCGATCGGCGTCTTGACCTTCGGATCTTTCACCCTGGCGCGCTGCTCGGCTTCCACTTTCGCCAGCACCTCCTTACTGTAGAGCACCTGCAAGCCCGCCGGCCCGCCCTCGACAGCCACCGTGGCCTGGCCGCTATCGTCTTCCGCCGTCTTGCCCTCGCCCTCGCGGCGCCAGGTTTTCGATTCGACCTGCGCCTTGATCGGCATCTGGCCCTGCAAACGCGCCAGCGCCGCATTCAGATCAGCCAGGCCATCGGCCCGCGCCGTACCGCAAAACAAACTGAACAAGCCCACAGCCGCCAGGCCTTGCACTCCCATACATCGCTGCATCGCCACATCCCTTCAGGTCATACAAGGATGCCAAAACACCATGTTTTGGCCATCTGTTGCATTTGAACACAGCTAGCTCTGGTCATGTGGAAAGTCTTTCTGCTATAATTCGCCGCCTTGGCCTGGTAGCTCAGTCGGTAGAGCAGAGGATTGAAAATCCTTGTGTCGGTGGTTCGATTCCGCCCCGGGCCACCAAGAATTCAGCAGTACATAGCAAAAAAGCCAACCTTCGGGTTGGCTTTTTGTTTGCAGGCTCAAAAAAAATCTTTGCCCCGGTCCATCTATGATGCCCGGTAGGCCACCGTACTTCGGGCGGCTCCGCTTGTTGCTCAGCGTTAATATACTCCACCATGCCGAGCACGACCGCCTGAGATCAGGGCGTAGTACTATTCAGTTCTTGGCACCCATGCCTTAACCTTTGCAAACATTTTTTCATGCGCCGCATCTGTCTCATTGCTGTCAAAGGAAGCAAGTAGCCTGGATAGGGTTGCGGCTTTATGGCCTCTGAAGCTAGATAACAGGCACCAGAAATAAGCTTGCTGAATATCCTGCGGGACGCCTCTGCCGTAAAGGTACATCAAGCTCAAATTGTACTGCGCACCAGCATCGCCTTGATCCGCCGCTCGGCGATACCATTTAACCGCTTGCTTCTCATCCTTGATAGGCCCGCGACTGCTGGCATACAGCACACCCAGATTGTATTGCGCGTCGACGTAGCCTTGCTCCGCAGCCTTCCGATACCAGGTCGAGGCTTCCTCTTCGTCACGCGGGACTCCTGTACCGTTGACATAAGCCAATGCCAAACTGAACTGTCCACGCGAACTCCCCTGCTCCGCCGCTTTTCGATACCAGCTCACAGCTTGCTGCTCGTCTTTCGGGACACCATCCCCACTGGCGAACGCTAAGCCCAATTCAAGCTGTGCGTTGGCATGCCCTTGTTCAGCAGCCTTGCGATACCAGGTCACCGCCTGCTGTCCGTCCTCAGGCATGCCCCACCCGTCTGCCGCTGCCGTTCCCATACGATATTGCGCACGAGAAAACCCATCATCGGCGGCTCTGCGATACCAACTGATAGCTTGCACTGGATCCTTGGAAACCCCATGTCCGAATTCGTACATCCCTCCCATGAAAAACTGTGCGAGAGCGTAGCCCTGCTCTGCCGCCTTGCGATGCCAAGCCAGAGCCTGTTGCCAATCCTGAGGGACTCCCTTGCCTTTGCCGTACATTACGGCCAGGTTCTGCTGCGCATCGGCCAAGCCCTGCTCCGCAGCTTTTCGATACCATAAAACCGCCCGTTGCTCATCTTTTGAAGTACCCACGCCGTTGGCGTACATCTCGCCCAACTTGTTCTGCGCCACCGCATTACCATCCGCAGCGAGTTTCGCGTAGCCCGTTAAAGACACGGGGTAATCTTTCGCCTCATATGCCGTGTTGACTTCGTCTAATGTCGGGGACGACATAGCGGCTTCGGAGGCAAGTGCGAGTGTCAACAGACATGTCAAAAAATAGAATTTCATGGTTGAATGACCTTTATCAGAAAAAATTTCTTCCAAACCATTTAGACGGAAAGTCACTACATTGGAATGCGGGCCGAACCGTTCGGCCGACGATCGGGATATCCACGGTAGAGTTCCCGATGCTAGAGGTCGTTCATGCCATCGATATCAGGGGAAAACGCCGTCGAAGTTGACGTTCGTTTCGAAGAGGCACTCGGACTGGTCAGTAGATAGTGTCTACCTTTTATGCGGCAGCCGATGACCAGAATGAGAGATCGTTGCCCTTGATCAACTATGGTTTGCTGTGCGCACACCGCACTCTGGGATGCCAGATTGATTGCACCATGTTGATTTTCAGGAATTATCTCGAAGATAAATAAAAATGTGATTTATTTGATATCGACCAGCGTCGGAATTGAAAATCCTTGTATCGGTGGTTCGATACCACCCGGGCACCAAGAATTCAGCAGCACATAGCAAAAACCTTCCATCCCGCCGCTATGTACGCAAACGTACGGACTACAGCCGTCCAAGAGCCCATGCTGCAGGCAGACCACACACCCTTCCCGCCGCCAGCGCCCTGCGCGACGCGGCAGACGGGTCGCCTGGTCAGCTCTCCCCGCCATACCGCCATGCGAAACTCGCGCCCGACGCCGTCGAGCCGTTCCGTACATAACGGCACACTGCCAAAGGATGCATCATGAAACCTACCCTGATATTGCTCGCGCTCGCCTCTACCCTCGCCTTGACCGCTTGCCAGCGCGAAACGCCACCCACGCCTACCGTCGTGCAAGTCGTTCCCGGCCCTGCCGGCGCGCCTGGTCCTGCCGGCGCTACCGGTGCCAAGGGCGCTGAAGCCCCTGCCGGCGCGACGGGTGCCACCGGCGCCACGGGCCAGACCGGCGACAGCGGCATGCAAGGCAACGATGGCGCCAAGGGCGACGCTGGCACTGCCGGCGATGCAGGCGCCAAAGACGACACGGGCGCCAAGGGCAAGACGGGCGATACGGTGATTGTCGTTCCACCACGCTAATCCGAGCGACTCCGGACACCACAACGCCAACCCCTGCGGTTGGCGTTGTGCGTATGCGCTGTACCGCACAGTAACATCGGCCGCATCAGCCTATCCTGTCCCTATTCAATGGGAGATATCGCATGCTGACGATCATACTGATGGTGGCCCTGCTGGGCCTGCTTGCACTGTTCGCGCCCGGCCCCGTGCGCCGCGCCCTGCTTGCTCCGCGCCTGCTGGCCCTGTTCAAGCGCATCCTGCCAACGATGTCCGACACGGAACGCGACGCCCTCGAGGCAGGTACCACATGGTGGGATGCCGACCTGTTTTCCGGCCGGCCCGACTGGACAAAACTGCTCGCGTATGGCCGCGCCACACTCACGGCCGAAGAGCGCCACTTTCTTGAGCATGACGTCGAGCGCCTGTGCGAATTGGTCAACGACTGGGAAACGCAGCAGCAACTCGACTTGCCACCGCAAGCCTGGGCCTACATGAAAAGCCAGGGTTTCCTCGGCATGATCATCCCGAAACAATATGGCGGCAAACAGTTCTCCGCCTACATGCATTCGCAGGTGGTCATGAAACTGTCGAGCCGCTGCTCGGCGCTGGCTGTCAGCGTGATGGTGCCCAATTCGCTGGGACCGGCCGAACTGCTGCTGCACTACGGCACCGACGCCCAGAAAGATTACTATCTGCCGCGATTGGCCGCCGGCACCGAGATTCCCTGCTTTGCCCTCACCAGTCCGTATGCGGGTTCCGACGCGGCCGCCATTCCCGACCTGGGCGTGGTGTGCATGGGCATGCATGAAGGGCGCGCCACCCTGGGTTTCCGCCTCAGCTGGAACAAGCGCTACATCACCCTGGCGCCCGTGGCGACCTTGCTGGGCCTGGCATTCCAGACCAGCGACCCCGAACATTTACTCTCCGACAACAATGCACCGGGCATCACCTGCGCCTTGATCCCCGCCAGTCACGACGGCGTGGTGATCGGCCGGCGCCATCACCCATTGAACGCCGCATTCCAGAACGGCCCCACGTCCGGCAACGATGTCTTCATCCCCATCGACTGGGTCATCGGCGGCCAGGCGCAAGTGGGTAAAGGATGGCGCATGCTGATGGAATGCCTGGCGGCGGGGCGCGCCATCTCTCTGCCCTCGTCCAGCGTGGGCATGGGCAAGATGGCCGTGCGCGGCACCGGCGCGTACGCGGCCGTGCGGCGCCAGTTCAACATGCCGATCGGCAAGTTCGAGGGGGTGCAGGAAGCGCTGGCACGCATGGGCGCCAACCTGTACCTGATGGACGCGGCCCGCACCCTGGCCGCGCACGCCGTCGACCTGGGCGAAAAGCCGGCCGTCATTTCCGCCATCGTCAAATACCACGTCACGGAACGGGGACGTGCGCTCGTCAATGACGGCATGGACATTCTCGGCGGCAAGGGCATCTGCGTGGGGCCGAACAATTTCCTCGCCAGCGCCTACCAGCAAATCCCCATCGCGATCACCGTCGAAGGCGCCAACATCCTCACGCGCAGCCTGATCATCTTCGGCCAGGGCGCCATCCGCGCGCACCCGTATGTACTCAGGGAAATGGCCGCCGTCAGCGAAAGCGACGGTCGCAAGGCCGTGCACGATTTTGACGCTGCCTTCTTCGGCCACGTAGGCTTTGTGCTGGGCAACCTGGCCAGAGGGCTGTGGTACGGACTGGGCGGCGCGCGCCTGGCGGCCGTGCCCGACGCCGGCGCGCCCGCACTGGCCCCCTACTACCGCGCGTTGACGCGGCTGTCGACGGCGTTTGCCGTCATGACGGATATGTCGATGTTCGTGCTCGGTGGCGAACTCAAGCGCCGCGAACGGCTGTCCGCGCGCCTGGGCGACGTGCTGGCGCAGCTGTACCTGGCTTCGTCCGTGCTGAAGCGCTACGAGGACGATGGCCGTTTGGCCGCCGACCTGCCCTATGTGCACTGGTCGCTGCAAGATGCGCTGGTCAAGGCGCAGCAGGGCTTGACGGGCGTGCTCGACAATTTCCCCGCGCGCGTGCTGGCCGTGCTGCTGCGCACCTTGCTGTTCCCGTTTGGCCTGCCCCATCGTCCGCCGTCCGACGAACTGGGCAGTGAAGTGGCGCTGGCCCTGCAAACGCCGGGCGCCGACCGCGAGCGCCTGCTGGCCGACGGCCATGTGGCCAGCGACGCGGCAGATCCCGTGGCTTGCGCCGAGCGGGCACTGGCCTTGCTGCCCGACGTGCTGCACATCGAAAAGCGCCTGAAAGATACGCCCGAAGGCGCGGCCCTGCGGCACCTGCCGCAAAGCCTGTCCGCCATGCAGCAATGGCTGGCTGCAGCCAAGGCGGCAGGCACCGTCAGCGGCCAGGATCACAATACCTTGCTGGAATACGCGCGCCTGGTCGATGGCTTGATCCAGGTCGACGATTTTCCACCGGCCGCGTCGCTCCCAGGCCGCGCCTTTGCATACGGCGCCGGCGGCAACAGTCCTGCGGGCGGCAGTCTCGCGGCATAGGCAGGACGCTCCTCACAGGGCCAGGCTCTCGGACGATACCGCCCAAGACCACCAGGCAGTGCCTGACCTTCAACAGTGCCAGCCCTCCGGTTGGTACTGTCATTTTAACAACATGCTTTTCCTTGCCCGCGCCTGTCTCACGCAAGCCGATGAAGCTGCGCATAAAAACAGATAGTGATAGTTGCATTTATTGTTAGTAATTTTACTAATAATAGTGTTACCTTGGTTACAACGCCCACACGCGTTACTACGCTTTTCCACTATTCCTTGATGGAGGTTCATGATGTCTGTCACGTTCAAATCCACGTTGGTTTCCACGCTTGCCCTGACCCTGGCCTTAAGCCTTAGCAGCACTGCCTCAGCCGATGCATTGACTGAAAATTTCGATGAGGGCCTTCCCGCTGGCTGGACCGTGAACAACCTGAGTTCGCCTGCAGGTTCGACCAGCTGGTTCCAGGGCAACCCAACGGTGTTCGACGCGCATCAAGGCGCAGCCAACTCCTATCTGGCAGCCAACTTCAATAATGGCAGTAGCGTGTCCGACATCAGCACCTGGCTGATCTTGCCCACCTCGACTTACCGCAATGGCGACACGCTGTCCTTCTTTACCCGCACGGAGGATATGTCGTTCTTTCCGGATAACCTGGAAGTGCGCTTCAGCAATGTCGGCGGTACCGATGTCGGCAACAGCGCCGGCAGTGTGGGCACCTTCTCGACGCTACTGCTGAGCGTAAACCCGAGCCTGGGCCTGTTCGGCTATCCGGAAACGTGGACGCAATACAGCGTTACCTTGAGCGGCTTGTCGAACGCGACCACTGGTGCCCTGGCCTTCCGCTACCTGGTGGGCGACGGCGGTCCGAATGGCAATAACTCGAACTTCATCGGCATCGACACCGTGAACATCACCTCCGCCGTGCCGGAACCCGGCACGTACATGATGCTGGGCATGGGCCTGGGCATGCTGGGCTTCCTGCGCATGCGCAAACGCAAGCAGCAGGCCTGAGTCACCTAGCAAGGATTTGCCAGCGGCAAGTCCTTGCAAGGCCAGCCTTGGCGTCCATGCCAGCGACGGCAGGGCCGGCGCCGTGCCTTTCGCCCTGATGGCCCAAGGGCACCCCGGCTGGAAGTCGGCGGGCGCAGGATGCCAATCCCTTGACCCAAGGCAAGGCAATCTGGCGCCAGCCCGCATAGAATGGCCGGCTTTGCCCCTCGCCCATGCGCCACGCTCCCGAACTTCTCCTGCCTGCCGGCTCACTGGCCAAGATGCATGCCGCCTTCGAC
>JAMNYN010000451.1 GCA_023622805.1 Pseudomonadota bacterium
ACTGCTGGGCATCGCCCACCTGCGCCTCCAGCTCGATGTGCAAGGCCCGCAGCGTTGCGAGCTCGGCATCGCTGGCAGTGACCGCCACCACGGCCGCTGCATCGCTTTCCAGCAAGGCCAGCAGGTGATAGACATCGCGCACATCCTTGGTTGATACTTCGGTCACATAGGCGCCGCGGCGCACTTTCATGGTGACCAGACCTTCGGCGGCAAGGACTTTGAGGGCTTCGCGCAAAGGCGTACGGCTGATGCCGAACTCCTGCGCGATCTTGAGTTCGTCGATCCAGGTGCCAGGCTCCAGCTCGTGCTGGAAGATCTGCTGGCGCAATTGCTCGGCAACCTGCTGGTAGAGAGCGGAGGGGGCTAGGGTAATCACTGACATGAATGGTGAATTGTAGCCGGTGAAAATTTTGAATTCATAATTATGAATCATGTACACTTTGCCCGTCATAACCTACCGTGGTCTCACCGATGGACAAGCCAACAGATATGCGCCAAGCGCCGGCAAATGCCGCTGAACCTGAATTTGCCTCCGCTGATCTGAACGCCTGGGCCAAGGCGGCAGCCAAATCCGCCCCTGGTGGCGATGTCCAGGCCCTGAACTGGATCACCCCCGACGGCATTACCGTCAAGCCCCTGTACACGGCGCAGGACACCGAGCATCTGCGCCATACGAATACGCTGCCGGGCTTCGAGCCCTACCTGCGCGGCCCACAGGCCACGATGTACGCCGTGCGCCCCTGGACGATTCGCCAATACGCAGGTTTCTCCACCGCCGAAGAATCCAATGCCTTCTACCGCAAGGCCCTGGCCGCGGGAGGGCAGGGCGTGTCGGTGGCGTTCGATCTGGCCACGCACCGCGGCTATGACTCGGACCATCCGCGCGTGACCGGCGACGTGGGCAAGGCCGGCGTGGCCATCGATTCGGTTGAGGACATGAAGATCCTGTTCGACCAGATCCCGCTGGACAAGGTGTCGGTCTCCATGACCATGAACGGCGCGGTGCTGCCGGTGCTGGCCGGCTATGTGGTCGCCGCCGAAGAGCAGGGCGTGCGTCAGGATCAGCTCTCGGGCACGATCCAGAACGACATCCTCAAAGAATTCATGGTGCGCAACACCTATATCTACCCGCCCAAGCCGTCGATGCGCATCATCGGCGACATCATCGAGTACACGAGTGCGAACATGCCCAAGTTCAACTCGATCTCGATTTCCGGCTACCACATGCAGGAAGCCGGCGCCAACCAGGCGCTGGAACTCGCGTTCACGCTGGCCGACGGCAAGGAATATGTGAAGACGGCAACAGCCAAGGGCATGGACGTGGACGCGTTCGCCGGCCGCCTGTCCTTCTTCTGGGCCATAGGCATGAATTTCTACCTGGAAATCGCCAAGATGCGCGCGGCCCGCCTGCTGTGGTGCCGCATCATGAAGGAATTCGGCGCGAAAAGCCCCAAGAGCCTGATGCTGCGCACCCACTGCCAGACTTCGGGCTGGTCGCTGACCGAGCAGGACCCCTACAACAACGTGGTGCGCACCACCGTCGAAGCCATGGCCGCGGTGTTTGGCGGCACCCAGTCGCTGCACACCAACAGCTTCGACGAAGCCATTGCCCTGCCCACCGAGTTCTCCTCGCGCATTGCACGCAACACCCAACTGATCATCCAGGAAGAAACGCATATTCCCAGCGTGATCGACCCCTGGGCCGGTTCCTACATGATGGAAAAGCTGACCCAGGACATGGCCGACGCGGCCTGGGCCATCATCGAGGAAGTCGAAGCCATGGGCGGCATGACGCAGGCCGTGGACAGCGGCTGGGCCAAGCTCAAGATCGAGGCCGCCGCCGCGGAGAAGCAGGCGCGCATCGATTCTGGCAAGGATGTGATCGTCGGCGTCAACAAGTACAAGCTGGACAAGGAAGATCCCATCGACATCCTGGAGATCGACAACGTCAAGGTGCGTGACGGTCAGATCGAACGCCTCAACAAGATCAAGAAGGAACGCGATTGCGCCAAGGTGCAGCAGGCCCTGGACGCGCTCACGGCAGCCGCCGAAAGCGGCGAAGGCAATCTGCTGGATCTGTCCATCCAGGCCGTGCGTCTGCGCGCCACGGGCGGCGAAGTCAGCGACGCGCTGGAAAAAGTTTACGGCCGCCACCGCGCCGATACGCAGAAGGTGACCGGCGTCTACGCCGCCGCCTACGACTCGGCCGAAGGCTGGGACAAGCTCAAGAGCGAAATCAACACCATGGCCGATCAGCTGGGCCGCCGCCCGCGCGTGATGATCGCCAAGCTGGGCCAGGACGGGCACGACCGCGGCGCCAAGGTCGTGGCCACGGCATTTGCCGATCTGGGCTTTGACGTGGACATGGGCCCGCTGTTCCAGACGCCCGAGGAGTGCGCGCGCCAGGCGATCGAGAATGACGTGCACGCCGTGGGCGTATCGACCCTGGCCGCCGGCCACAAGACCCTGGTGCCGGCCATCATTGCCGAGCTCAAGAAGCAGGGCGCCGACGACATCATCGTGTTTGTCGGTGGCGTGATTCCTGCCCAGGACTACGACTTCCTCTACGAAGCCGGCGTCAAGGGTGTCTACGGTCCAGGCACGCCCATTCCCGCCAGCGCCAAGCATGTGCTGGAGCAGATCCGTCAGGCCACCGGCATTTGAGGCGAATCGGGAATGACTCCTTCCGAGTTGCAAGAAGGCATTCTGCACGGCAACCCTGCCGTGCAGCGACGTGCCATGGCCAAGGCCATCACCTTGCTCGAATCCACACGCGCGGACCACCGCGCCCAGGCTGACACGCTGCTCACCGGTTTGCTGCCGCACACCGGCAAGGCGTTTCGGCTGGGCATCAGTGGCGTGCCCGGCGTCGGCAAATCCACCTTCATCGAGACCCTGGGCCTTTATCTGATCGCCCTGGGCCACCGGGTGGCCGTGCTGGCCATCGATCCGTCCTCCACGGTGTCGGGCGGCTCCATCCTCGGCGACAAGACGCGCATGGAGCATTTGTCGGTCCACCCCCAGGCCTATATCCGGCCCAGCCCGTCCAGCGGAACGCTGGGCGGCGTGGCCGAGAAGACGCGTGAAGCCATGCTGGTCTGCGAAGCCGCAGACTATGACGTGGTGATCGTCGAGACCGTGGGCGTGGGCCAGAGCGAGACCGCCGTCAACGGCATGACCGACATGTTCGTGCTGCTGCAATTGCCCAATGCGGGCGATGACTTGCAGGCGATCAAGAAAGGGGTGATGGAGCTGGCCGACCTGGTGGTCATCAACAAGGCCGACATCGACAAGAACGCGGCCACAAGGGCCGAAGCGCAAATCACTTCCAGCCTGCGACTGCTGGGCATGCATGGCGGCCCCGACCACGCGGCCCAGGGTGCGCTGTGGCAGCCGCGCGTGCTGCAGATCAGCGCCTTGCTGGGCCAGGGCCTGGAGCCTTTCTGGCAGGCCGTGACCCAGTTCCGGCAGATGCAGACGGCCAACGGCCGCCTGGCAGCCCGCCGCGAAAAGCAATCGCTGTCCTGGATGTGGGAGCGCATCGACTACGGCCTCAAGCAGGCATTTCGCCAGCATCCACAGGTCCAGGCCATGCTGCCGCAGACGATAGAGGCGGTGGCCCAGGGCCGACTTCCCGCGTCGACGGCGGCGCGCAACCTGCTTTCCATACAGGCGCACAACGCCATTCCATAAGCGCATTTCCTGCAGCAACCCATCCTAAGAACCGCAAACGCCCTCTGGGCGTGGCGATGACTGAGAAAGTGAGACAACCATCATGCAAGACATTCTTGAGCGACTCGAAAGCAAACGCCAGCAGGCGCGACTGGGCGGTGGACAAAAGCGCATCGACGCGCAGCACAAAAAAGGCAAGCTGACGGCGCGCGAGCGCATAGAGCTGCTGCTCGACGACGGCACGTTCGAAGAGTGGGACATGTTTGTCGAGCACCGCTGCACCGACTTCGGCATGGAAGACAACAAGATCCCGGGCGACGGCGTGGTCACGGGCTACGGCATGATCAACGGCCGTCTGGTGTTTGTCTTCAGCCAGGATTTCACGGTGTTTGGCGGCGCCTTGAGCGAAACCCAGGCCGAGAAGATCTGCAAGGTGATGGACCAGGCGATGAAGGTCGGCGCTCCGGTGATCGGCCTCAACGATTCGGGCGGCGCGCGCATCCAGGAAGGCGTGGCCAGCCTGGGCGGCTATGCCGACGTGTTCCAGAAGAACGTGCTGGCCAGCGGCGTGGTGCCGCAGATCAGCATGATCATGGGCCCCTGCGCCGGCGGCGCGGTGTACTCGCCCGCCATGACCGACTTCATCTTCATGGTGAAAGACTCCTCGTACATGTTCGTGACCGGCCCCGAAGTGGTCAAGACCGTCACCCATGAGGAAGTCACGGCCGAGGAGCTGGGCGGTGCCATCACCCACACCACCAAGAGCGGCGTGGCCGACATGGCGTTCGACAACGACGTCGAAGCGCTGATGATGCTGCGCCGGCTGTACAACTACCTGCCGCTGAACAACCGCGAAAAGGCCCCGGTGCGCGCGACCACCGATCCGGCCGACCGCGCCGACCGTTCGCTCGATACCCTGGTGCCCGAGAACCCGAACAAGCCCTACGACATGAAGGAGCTGATCGCCAAGACCGTGGACGACGGCGACTTCTTCGAGCTGCAGCCCGACTACGCCAAGAACATCATCATCGGTTTCGCCCGCATGGCCGGCCAGACCGTGGGCATTGTCGCCAACCAGCCCCTGGTGCTGGCCGGCTGCCTGGACATCAAGAGCTCGATCAAGGCCGCGCGCTTCGTGCGCTTTTGCGATGCCTTCAGTATTCCCGTGCTGACCTTTGTCGACGTGCCCGGCTTCATGCCCGGCACCAGCCAGGAATACGGCGGCATCATCAAGCACGGCGCCAAGCTGCTGTACGCCTACGCCGAAGCCACGGTGCCCAAGATCACCATCATCACCCGCAAGGCCTATGGCGGCGCGTATGACGTGATGGCTTCCAAGCACCTGCGCGGCGACGTCAACCTGGCCTGGCCCCAGGCCGAGATTGCCGTCATGGGCGCCAAGGGCGCGGTGGAAATCATCTTCCGCGAAGACAAGAACGACCCGGAAAAGCTCGCCGCGCGCGAAGCCGAGTACAAGGCCCGTTTCGCCAACCCCTTTGTCGCCGGCGCACGCGGCTTCATCGACGACGTGATCATGCCGCACGAGACGCGCAAGCGCATCTGCCGCAGCCTGACCATGCTGCAGAACAAGCAGCTCGAGAACCCGTGGCGCAAGCACGGCAATATCCCTTTGTGAGCCACGCGCCATGAAGCCCAACCTGCTGTTCCTATTCGACCTGCGCAAGGATCAGCAGGAGGCGTCCGTCATTGACGAGACGATACGATCGGGCGTGCAATTCGGCGGCACCAACCTCTGGGTGCTGTTCTTTGCCATCCTGATCGCCTCTGTCGGCCTCAATACGAACTCCACGGCGGTGATCATCGGCGCCATGCTGATCTCGCCGCTGATGGGCCCCATCGTGGGACTGGGCTACGGCGCCGCTGTGCAGGACTTGCGCCTGATCCGCACGGCTGCCAAGAATCTGGCGATCTTCGTCGTCCTGAGTCTGGTGACTTCCGTGCTGTACTTCACGCTCAGCCCCCTGGAGCAACCCCAGTCGGAGCTGATGGCGCGCACCTTCCCCACCCTGTGGGACGTGCTGATTGCCGCCTTTGGCGGCGCAGCCGGCATGGTGGCGGTCACACGCCGCAGCTATTCCAACATCGTGCCGGGCGTCGCCATCGCCACCGCGCTCATGCCTCCGCTGTGTACGGCAGGCTTTGGCATTGCCCATGGCCGCTGGGACATGTTCGGCGGTGCCTTCTACCTGTTCATCATCAACGGCATGTTCATAGGAGCCGCCACGATGGCCGTGGCCAAGCTGCTGCGCTTGCCCAGGCGTGGTGAACTGGATGAAGCCACGCGCAAGCGGCACCGGCTGATCATCGTGCTGGGCATGGCCCTGGTGCTGATTCCCAGCGTGTGGACGGCCTACCGCCTGGTGCAGCAGGAGCTGTTTGCCAACAGTGCGACCCGGGTCGCTCGCGAGCTGGAAGCCGACGCCGGCAGCCCTGTGCTCATGCACGAGGTGGACGGGAGCACGCGAACGCTGCGCCTGATCGTGGTCGGCGGGGAAGACCAGGCCCAGTTGCGCGCGCGTGCCGAGCGACAACTGGCCGCCATGGGCCTGCGCAATGTGCAGGTGCTGGTGCGGGACGCGGGAGACAGCTCGCTGAATGTGGAAAAGCTGCGCAAGGAGCTGCAGGAAGGCGTGAACCGCACGCTGGTCGAGCAGGTCAAGTCCATGGACATACAGCTCAAGGCATTGCAGCAGACGGCCGAGGAGCGCCGCAGCGCGCCAGCGCCGGTCGATGCCACGGTGCTGCGCCAGGAGGTGCAAGCCCAGTTGCCGGCCGTCTGCGCGGTGACGCTGGCCGAAGGGGCCCGCTCGGACAGCGCCAGCACCGCGCCACAGCCTGCCAGCGTGGTGGTACTGGACCTGGTGCAAGCCCTGTCCGAATCTGAAAAAGAAAGTCTGCGTCGCTGGCTGGCGGTCAGGCTGGAAAAAACCGATGTGCAACTGATAGAGCGTCTGGACTCACGTTCGACCTCTGCCAAAGAAAAAAACCCAAGGAAGCAGACAACATGTTTACCAAAATCCTGATTGCCAACCGCGGCGAAATCGCCTGCCGCGTGATCGCCACCGCCCGCAAGATGGGCATCGCCACCGTCGCCGTGTATTCCGACGCGGACAAGGATGCGCGCCACGTGCAGCTGGCCGACGAGGCCGTGCACATCGGTGCCGCGCCCAGTCGTGAGTCCTACCTGCTGGCCGACAAGATCATTGCCGCCTGCAAGCAGACCGGCGCCCAGGCCGTGCACCCCGGCTATGGTTTTCTGAGCGAAAACGAAGCCTTTGCCAAGCGTGTCGAGGAAGAAGGCATCATCTTCATCGGCCCCAAGCACCACGCCATCGCGGCCATGGGCGACAAGATCGCGTCCAAGAAGCTCGCGGCGCAAGCGAATGTCAACACCATTCCCGGCTACAACGACGCCATCGTCGGCGCCGAGCAGGCCGTGGAAATTGCGCGTGGCATCGGCTATCCCGTGATGATCAAGGCCAGCGCCGGCGGCGGCGGCAAGGGCTTGCGCGTGGCCTTCAACGACAAGGAAGCTTTCGAAGGCTTTACCAGCTGCCAGAACGAAGCGCGCAACAGCTTTGGCGATGACCGCGTGTTCATCGAGAAGTTCGTCGAGGAACCCCGCCACATCGAAATCCAGGTGCTGGGCGATGGCCACGGCAACGTGGTCTTCCTCAACGAACGCGAATGCTCCATCCAGCGCCGCCACCAGAAGGTGATCGAGGAAGCGCCGTCGCCCTTCATCTCCGATGAAACCCGCCAGGCCATGGGCGCCCAGGCCGTGGCGCTGGCCAAGGCCGTGCAATACCAGAGCGCCGGCACGGTGGAGTTTGTCGTCGGCAAGGACCAGTCGTTCTATTTCCTGGAAATGAACACCCGCCTGCAGGTCGAGCACCCTGTGACCGAAGCCATCACCGGCCTGGACCTGGTCGAGCAGATGATCCGCGTGGCGGCTGGCGAGAAGCTGGCTTTCACGCAGGCCGAAGTCCGCCGCGACGGCTGGGCCATCGAGTGCCGGATCAACGCCGAAGACCCGTTCCGCAGCTTCCTGCCTTCCACCGGTCGCCTGGTGCGCTTTCAGCCGCCAGCGCAAAGCATGTGGCAGGCCGACACCGAGCACCTGTACGGCGTGCGCGTGGACACCGGCGTCTATGAAGGCGGCGAGATCCCGATGTTCTATGACTCGATGATCGCCAAGCTCATCGTCCACGGCAAGGACCGCAATGAAGCCATCGCCAAGATGCGCGAAGCGCTCAACGGCTTCGTGATCCGCGGCATCAGCTCGAACATCCCGTTCCAGGCAGCGCTGCTGGCCCACCCCAAGTTCATCGCTGGCGACTTCAATACCGGCTTCATCGCCGAGCACTACCGTGACGGCTTCCACGCCGAGGACGTGCCGCACAGCGATCCGCAGTTCCTGGTGGCCCTGGCCGCCTACATGAACCGCCGCTACCGCGAGCGCGCTTCGACCATCACCGGCCAGCTCCAGGGCCATGAAGTGCAGATGGCCGTGGATTACACCGTGGTCACGCTGGGCGCCGAAGGCCGCAACCAGCACGCCGCGGTGCGCGTCGAGGACTTCGACCTCGCCCGCCATGCGAGCAAGGTTACGGTGCACGGCGAAGGCGGCGACAAGGTCTCAGCCGACCGCGTCTACGACATCAGCAGCGACGGCCATCTGCGCGACGCGCGCCTTGAAGGCCTGGTCAACGGCCAGCCCTTCACGGTGCAGATCGAGCGCGGTACGGGCAAGAACCCGCTGTCCCTGCGCATTGCCCACAACGGCACGCAGATCGATGCCCTGGTGCTGTCGCCACGCGGCGCCGAGCTGCACCAGATGATGCCTTACAAGGCGCCGCCGGACCTGTCCAAGTTTCTGCTGTCGCCCATGCCCGGACTGCTGATCGACATCGCCGTGCAATCGGGCCAGAAAGTGCAGGCCGGCGAAAAGCTGGCCGTGATCGAAGCCATGAAGATGGAAAACATCCTGTTTGCGACGCAGGACGGCGTGGTCGGCAAGATCAGCGCTACCCAGGGCGACTCGTTGGCCGTGGACGACGTGATTCTGGAATTCGTCTGAAACTGCCCCGTCATTCGCTCTGAGCCTGTCGCTGGGAACCGCCAATGCCATGGCGGTTCCCAGGCGGGGCCAGTGGACACGAGCGGTAAGTCATAAAGCTGACACAAGCGCAGTGCTCAGTACCCCGCTTTGCGCAGGAGTGTAAGCAAAAGCGTGCTATTTTTTTGTGCGGCATTCACGACCTCAAAGCGCTGATCTCTGACGCTTGTGCCCTCGGTCCTTCCCCACAGATTCTTTATGCACTTCAACAATCTTTCGGTCGCCAGCAAACTCTGGACGATCAT
>JAMNYN010000714.1 GCA_023622805.1 Pseudomonadota bacterium
GTCTCGGAGGCAATGCGGCCCCATTTGCTGCGCGGCATGTCCGACAGCGTGCGCATGTTGTGCGTGCGGTCGGCCAGCTTGATGAGGATGACGCGCACATCGCGGGCCATGGCCAGCAGCATCTTGCGAAACGATTCAGCCTGGTTTTCTTCGCGGGTATTGAACTGCAGCTTGTCCAGCTTGGTCAGTCCGTCGACCAGCTCGGCCACGGGCATGCCGAAGCGTTCGGCCAGGTCTTCCTTGGTGACGCCGCAGTCTTCCATGGCATCGTGCATCAGCGCCGCCATCAGCGCGGGCGCATCCAGCTTCCATGATGCGCACAGCGAGGTCACGGCAATCGGATGGGTGATGTAAGGGTCGCCGCTGCTGCGCCACTGGCCTGTGTGGGCTTTGTCGGCGAACAGATAGGCCTGGCGTACCTGTTCAATGTTCTCGCTGTCGAGGTAGCCCAGGTTGTCCAGCAGCGCCGCAAATGCCGCCGCTGAAATGGCGGCTGCGTTCGCTTGGCTCGCTGGTGCCGAAGGGGTGGCGGGCAGAGAGGCGTCGGGGGCTGGTTGCTGGGGCTGGACCGCTGTCATACCTTTAATGTAGCGCGCAAGCACTCCAGTTTTGCATTGCACAAAAAAAAGCACCGCAAAGCGGTGCTAGTCTTGCCATTTTGGCGTGGTCCGGTCAGCCCGGAACCTTCTTGAGCATCTCCAGGCCGATCTTGCCGGCTGCGATTTCGCGCAGGGCGGTCACGGCTGGCTTGTTCTTGCTTTCAATCTTGGGCGTGTGGCCTTGGCTCAGCATGCGGGCGCGGTAAGTCGCGGCCAGAACGAGCTGGAAGCGGTTGGGGATTTGCTCCAGGCAATCTTCAACGGTGATGCGTGCCATCAGGATACTTTCAGGTGATATTGAGCGACGCAAAAGTATCGGCCCGCGCACTTCGCTGGGCCGCATACTTGAGTCGCTGGGCGTGAATGATCGCTTTCAGGTCAAAAAGCGCAGTCTCGAACAATTCGTTGATTATAACGAAGTCGAATTTTCCCACCTGCGCCATTTCCTCGGAAGCGTTCTTGAGCCGCAGCTCGATCACTTCCGGGCTGTCCTCGCCGCGGTTTTCCAGGCGTGCGCGCAGCTCTTCCCAGCTCGGCGGCAGGATGAAGATCAGCACGGCTTCGGGGAAGGCCTGCTTGACCTGCAGCGCGCCCTGGTAGTCGATTTCCAGCAGTACATCGGCGCCGCCGGCCAGGCGATCGGCGAGCGCGCGCTTGGAAGTGCCATAGCGCTTGCCATGGACATTGGCCCATTCGACGAAGGCGTTGTTGGCGACCATGGCGTCGAATTCCTGCTCGGAAGCAAAGAAGTATTCGCGCCCGTGCTTTTCCTGGCCGCGGGGCGCACGCGTCGTGTGCGAGACCGAGGGGGAGACATGGGCGTCCAGTTCGCGCAAGGCCTTGACCAGGCTGGACTTGCCGGCCCCACTGGGGGCGGCCACGACAAAGAGATTTCCGGGATGTTGCATAAGCCAATTGGTGCGCCCGGGTAGGGGCGTCTTGCAAAAAGGGCGCTTGCGCGCCCTGTGAATGATGGTTTATTCGATGTTTTGCACCTGCTCGCGCATCTGCTCGATCAGGACCTTCATGTCGACGCTGATGCGGGTGAGCTCCAGCGCGGCGGACTTGGAGCCCAGTGTATTGGCCTCGCGGTGCAGTTCCTGGATCAGGAAATCCAGGCGCTTGCCGATTTCGCCGCCTTTTTTCAGCAGGCGCTCGATTTCATCGAGGTGCGAATCCATGCGCGTGACTTCCTCGGCCACGTCGATGCGAATCGCAAAGGCCGTGGCTTCGGTCAGCGCGCGGTCCTGGGCGGCTTCGGGCGCGACCGAACCTTCGGCCAGCGCCATGGCTTCTTTCCAGCGTTCGACAAAACGCTGGCGTTGCTGTTCGACGAGCAGAGGAATCAGCGGAGTCGCGGTTTGCGCCAGGGTGCGCAGCTGCTGCAGGCGGTCGTGCAGCATGGTCGCCAGGCGTTCGCCTTCGCGGGCCCGGGCCTTGAGCAGCTCGTCCAGGGCTTGCGCGGCCAGCTCGGGCAGCACGGCACTCCAGTCGATGTTGCGGTCGGCGTCGTTGGCGCTGCACAGGCGCAGCGCGTCGGAAACGCTCAGGGGCCGGGCGTCGGGCAGCCAGGCCTGGATGGTGTCCTGGGCCGAGACCAGGCGCTGCAGCAGCAGGGGGGAAGGCTGGGGCAGGGCGTTGTTGTCTTCGGATTCGATGGCGGCGCGCACTTCGACCTTGCCGCGCTTAAGGCGTGCGGTGAGCAGGGCGCGCAGCGCAGGCTCATGGGCGCGCAATTCGTCGGGCAGTCGGAACGACAGGTCGAGAAAGCGGCTGTTCACCGAGCGGATTTCCAGGCCTAGCCGTCGGTTGCCCACGGGCGCTTCAGCACCCTCGGCAGACGCGCCGTGCTGGGCGCTGGCGTATCCGGTCATGCTGTAAACTGACATTGGACTTTTGATGGTTGCTTGCAATCCGCTGATTATCCGGGTTCCGCCCCATTCACGAGGTTTACCCGTAAAAAATGTCTTCCAAGATCAAGCCTGCCTCCCTTCCTCCCGATAGCGTGATAGGGGGCTACCGCATTTTGCGCCGCTTGTCTGCCGGCGGCTTTGGCGTGGTCTACCTGGCGCTGGACGGCGAAGGCCAGCAGGTGGCGATCAAGGAATACCTGCCGGCCTCGCTGGCCTTGCGCGATCCGGGTGAGCTTCAGCCGCGGGTCCTGCCCGAGAAGCTGTCGCTGTACCGGCTGGGCCTCAAGAGCTTTTTCGAAGAGGGCCGTGCGCTGGCCCAGCTGTCCCACCCTTCGGTGGTCAGCGTGCTGAACTTCTTTCGCGAGAACGAGACCGTCTACATGGTCATGAACTACCTGGAGGGGGCCAACCTGCAGGATTTCATTCTCACGGCGCGGGGCATCAAGACCGACAAGGTGTTGCGCGAATCGACCATACGCTCGCTGTTCGACGAAGTGTTGCGCGGCCTGCGCATCGTCCACCAGCACAAGATGCTGCACCTGGACATCAAGCCGGCGAATATCTTCATCACCGACGACGACAAGGCCGTGCTGATCGATTTCGGCGCCGCGCGCGAAGTGCTGTCCAAGGAAGGCAGTTTCATCCGGCCCATGTACACGCCCGGCTTTGCCGCGCCCGAGATGTACCGCCGTGACGAGTCCATGGGGCCGTGGACGGACATCTACGCCATCGGCGCCTGCATGTATGCCTGCATGCAGGGCTTTCCGCCCTACGCCGCGCCCCAGCGTCTGGAAAAGGACCGCCTGGGCCAGACCCTGTCCAAGCTGCGCGGCGTGTACTCCGACAAGCTGATCGAAGTCGTGGAGTGGTGCATGGCGACCGATCCGCTGTCGCGGCCGCAATCCGTGTTCGCGCTGCAAAAAGAGCTCAATCGCGAAGTCGCGCGCCGCCACACCCGGCTCAGCGTGGCCGAAAAAATGCGCCAGCAACTCGGCGCCCTGGTCAGCGACACGCGCAAGAGCGTGCAGAAAATCAGCGGCCAGACCAGCAAGGGCCCCTTGCCATGAAGTTTTCGGTATTCCAGCTCAGCCGCCGCGGCGGGCGCGAGAAGAACGAAGACCGCATGGGTTACTGCTATACACGCGCCGCCTGCCTGCTGGTGCTGGCCGACGGCATGGGCGGCCACGCCGAAGGTGAAGTGGCGGCGCAGATCGCGCTGCACACCGTCTCGGCGCTGTTTCAGCGCGAAGCCACGCCCTTGCTCGCCGACCCCCAGGTCTTTCTGGCCCAGGCCTTGCTGCAAGCCCACCGCCAGATCCTGCGCTATGCCAGTGAGCGCGGCATGCGCGACACGCCGCGCACCACGCTGGTCGTGGCCTTGTTGCAGCAGGGCCAGGTCCACTGGATTCACTGCGGCGACTCACGCCTGTATCTGGCGCGCCAGGGCGCACTGCTGACCCGTACGCGCGACCACTCCTATAGTGAAATGGGCCAGCGCGTGGATCCGCCGCAGGCCAGCACCAACCGCAATCTGCTGTTCACCTGCCTGGGATCGCCTTCGCGCCCCATTTATGACCTGACCGGCCCCTACCCGCTGGCCCAGGGCGATCGCCTGCTGCTGTGCTCGGACGGGCTCTGGGACAGCCTGGACGATAGCGAGCTGCTGGGCGCGCTGGCGCGTGAGCCAGTATCCCTGTCCGTTCCACGGCTGGTGGACATGGCGCTGCGCCGTGGCGGCAGCAGCAGCGACAATGTCACTGCGATTGCGCTGGAATGGGAGACGCCGGGTCCCGAGGCCTCGCCCGAAGGCATTTCGACCGACGAGTTGGAAGACGATATGTTCCAGTCGACCATACAGCCAGGCCCGCTGGCGGAGTTCGAAGACGAACTCAGCGATGCGGCCATCGAGCGCTCGATTGCCGAAATCAACGCAGCCATTCGCCGCTCGGCCGAGCGCAAGCGCTGAGAACCTAGTTGTAGCCAGAGGCGCGCATGGCGCGGCCCTTTCTATTGAATCCATGAAAATTGTTTTAGCCTCCAACAACCGCGGCAAGCTCGCCGAATTGCAAGCCATGTTTGCCCCGCTGGGCGTGGAACTCGTGCGCCAGGGCGATCTGTTCGACGACGAAGCGCCCGAGCCGCATTGCACTTTTGTGGAAAATGCCTTGAGCAAGGCCCGCTTCGCGGCCGAACGCACGGGCCTGCCGGCGATCGCCGACGATGCTGGCATGTGCGTGGACCACTTTGGCGGCCTGCCAGGGGTGGACACCGCCTATTACTGCACCCAGTTCGGCTACGAGAAAAGCGATGCCAACAATGTGCGCGCGTTGCTCGAGCAGCTGCAGGGCGTGGAAAACCGCCGCGCGGCCATGGTCAGCACCCTGGTCGGCGTGCGCAGCGCCAAGGACCCAGAGCCGCTGATCGCTGTCGGCCGGGTCCAGTGCCAGATCGCGACCGAGTGCCGCGGCAGCAACGGCTTCGGCTTCGACCCCGTGATCTTCCTGCCCGAACTGGGCCAGACCTTTGCCGAAATGGCCCCTGAGCTCAAGCACGCCCACAGCCACCGCGGCCGCGCCACGCAGCTGATGCTGGCCCTGGTGCGCGAACGCTGGATGTGACCATGATCATTCCCATAGAACCGGTGGCTTCGGGCCCGGCCGCGGACAACGGGCCTGCGGTGCAGCGCGACATCCAGCACTACATGCGTCCGGGCACGCTGCAGCTGGGCAGCCTGCCCCCGCTGTCGCTGTACATCCATCTGCCCTGGTGCCTGAAGAAGTGCCCTTACTGCGATTTCAACTCGCATGAGTGGCGCGCGGGTGATGCCCAGTCGGGCCTGCCCGAGGAGCGCTATATCGATGCGCTGGTGGCCGACCTCGAAGCGGCCCTGCCGCTGATCTGGGGCCGCACGGTGCACAGCATCTTCATGGGCGGCGGCACGCCCAGCCTGTTCTCGCCCGCCGCCATCGACCGCTTGATCGCCGCCGTGCGCGCGCGTGTGCGGCTGGAAGCGGATTGCGAAATCACGCTCGAAGCCAATCCCGGCACGTTCGAGAAAGACCGTTTCCGCGCCTACCGCGCGGCCGGCGTGACGCGGCTGTCCATCGGCGTGCAGAGCTTTGACGACCGCTTCCTGCGCGCGCTGGGCCGGGTGCATGACGGCGATCAGGCGCGGGCCGCCGTGGCCGAGGCCGCGCAGGCCTTCGAGACGTTCAACCTCGACATCATGTATGCCTTGCCGGGCCAGACGCTGGACGATCTGGACCGCGACCTGCGCACGGCGCTGTCCTTTTCGCCACCGCACATCTCGATCTACCACCTGACCATCGAGCCCAACACCTATTTCGCCAAGTTCCCGCCGGCCATTCCCGAGGACGACACGGCTTACGCCATGCTCGACCGCATCAGCGAAACCACGGGCCGCGCCGGCATGCAGCGCTACGAGATTTCCGCCTACGCCCAGCCCGGTCATGCCTGCTTCCACAACACCAATTACTGGCAGTTTGGCGACTATCTGGGCATTGGCGCGGGCGCGCACAGTAAGCTGAGCTTTGCCCACCGCGTGGTGCGCCAGGTGCGTTTTCGCGATCCCGCGCGCTACATGGACCAGGCGCTGGCCGGCCATGCACTGGCCCAGGACAACGAAGTGCGCCGTGCGGATCTGCCGTTCGAGTACATGCTCAACGCGCTGCGCCTGCGCGAAGGTTTTGCGCTGCAGGACTACATGGAGCGCACGGGCCTGCCGCTGAGCACCATCGCCAAGGGCCTGGAAACGGCCGAGCGCAAGGGCTTGATCACGCGCGATCTGGGGCGCGTGGTGCCGACGGAGTTGGGGTTTGATTTCCTCAGCGATCTGCAGGAGCTGTTTTTGGCAGATTGAGGTGCGCGCCGTCCGTCATGAGGAGCTTCTCTTTTGATGGCATGCCGTTGCCAGGGGCAGGAGCCGGTTCTCGGACCGGCAGCCGAGGTACTTTTCTTTGCTTCGCCAAAGAAAAGTACCCAAAAGAAAGGCGCCCCTGGTTACTGCGTCCCTTCGCTGACGCTCAGGGCAACCTGTCGTGCTCGGTCACGGGCTGCGCCGCGGAACTCGCTTCGCGCCCCCGGCGCTACGCTCGAACAACCGCGGCGAGTCAGATCACGAAGCCTCCGTGTCCTTCGACACTACGGCCAGCCCGCGCCCTGTGCGCGACAGGCGCATCCACAAGGGCTGGGGGGCGGGATAGCTTCTTTGAGGCGTTAATGACGTCCTTGGTGCCGAAGAGCGTTCTTTCACCCACAGCGCACGCTGATGATGCGGCCGGTCGCATCCACTTCCAGGTTCAGCCGTTCGGCATTGAACTCGCGCGTCGTGATCTGGCCTGGGTGCAGCACGCGGGCCATGGCCGCGCCCGAGCGCTGGCGTGCCTGTTCGAGGTTCTGGGCGGTGTTGGTGCGGCCGATGAAGGCTTGCGCGGGCTGGGCGTTGCAGATCTGCGGGGCTTGCGGACGCGCAGCGCCGGGGCGGTTGCTGCCCCAGGGGGCGTCCATGCTGCCGCAGCCCGCCAAAGTGAGCAGGGCGATGGCGGAAACGGACAAAGAGGCAATGCGCAGTGACATGGGAATTCCTGTGAAAGTGGTAGCTTGCCTGCACCATAGCCCAAACCCGCGAGGGTGAAGGTCACAGACGGTAACTCCGCGACCCGCTTTCAGCCGAGCAGATCCATTTCGATGTGCGCGTACTCGCTCAGAAAGCTCAGCTGGGCCCAGTGCACGATCTGGCCCTTGCGGTCTTCGGCCCAGCGCAGCGTCTGCATCAACGGCGTGCCCAGAGGCACGCCCAGGTGGGCCTGGATCAGTTCGTCGGCCGGGGCCACGCTCAGGCGCTGGCGTGCCGTGGCCAGGGGGCGCGGGCCGCGGGTCAGGGCTTCGACCACGGACATCTGCGGCAGCTGGGGCGCAATCCGCTGGAACAGACTTTGTTCCACATACATCTGGCTCAAACAAAACGGCTGATCGCCGCAGCAATGCAAGCCCAGCAGGCGCTGGTACGCGGGGGCCAGCGTGCCTTGCACCGTGGTCATGCCCGAGGGAATCACCGGCAGGCAATTGGCTTCGCTGGCCAGCGTGCGGTAACCGGTGTTGCTGTGAAAAACCACCAGGTCTTTCCAGCTCGACGGCAGCAGGAACGAGGGCGGGCGCTGGGGTGTGGCCATGACCTGGGTGCCGCCGCGCTTGCGCGTCTTGAGCAAGCCCTGGGCCACCAGGCAGCCCAGCGCCATGCGCACGGTGGTGCGTGAAGCGCTGTGCAGCGCTTCGAGCTGTTCCACGGTGGGGATGGAGCTGCCTACGGGCCACTGGCCGGTGACGATCTTGTTGCGAAACAAACCAGCGAGCTGGAGGTAGCGCTTTTCCTGGGGGACGCGGGCGCTGGGGGAGATCTCGGAGAGCATGGCCGGCCTTGGCTATCAATATTGTGCTTATTTTGGGTTTTAACTGGCGAAGCAGCTTTGGGGGAAACCCGTGAGCCCAGAGGGCACTCCCAGTGAAATGTCAGGGATGGTGACAGAGGGCCGAGAAATCAATCGGCTTTTCATTCCAGCTCTTGTAGGACTTTTACACTCCCTGTTTTTGCGGCCGTTCGCGCGGTCGGTGGCTGATACGGGCGCAATGCCCGGGAAGATGGGATGGGATGCAGCAATACGCATGGCAGTTTTTCCGTGCCGGAGGGGTGGACCAGGTTTCCATTCGCACCGGACAAGACATCGCTCACATCGGTGAGCTGGACCAGAAGCTGTGGGTGGCGCTGGCCTGCCCGACGCGGGGCATAGAGTTCGACAGCGCCACGCTGGACCTGATCGATCTGGACAAGGATGGGCGCATTCGCGCGCCCGAGCTGGTGCAGGCCTGCCAATGGGCCGTGGCCCAGGTGGTGGACCCTGAGGTGCTGGCCAGCGGCAGCGATGTGCTGCAGATGGCCAGTCTGCGCAGCGACACCGAAGAGGGCGCGGCGCTGCTGGCCGAAGCCGGGCGCATCCTGCGCCTGGCCGGGCGCGCGGGCGAGACGGCGGTGACGCTGGCGGACGTGCAGCAGCGCCTGGCGTCGCTGCATGCCATGCCTTTCAATGGCGACGGCCTGATCAACCCCTTGACATTGCCCGACGCGCCCGCGCTGTCGGCCCTGGTCAGCCGCATCATGGCGCTGTACGGCAGCGCCCCAGGCAGCGATGGCCAGCCCGGCATGGGCCGCGCCGCGCTGGATGCGTTCTTTGCCGACGTGCGCGCCATCCAGGCCTGGCACGAGCAGGGCCAGGAACACCGCTGCGTGCTCACGCAGCGCGAGCAGGCCGTGGCCGCGGCCCAGGCCTTGAATGCCGTCCAGGCAAAGGTCGAGGATTTCTTTGCGCGCACGCGCCTGGCCGCATTCGACGCCAAGGCGCTGGTGCCGCTGAGTCCCAGTGTCGAAGGCTATGCGGCGCTGGGGCAGGGCCTGCTCGGCAGCGACAGTGCTGCGGCGCTGCCGCTGGCGTCGATT
>JAMNYN010000111.1 GCA_023622805.1 Pseudomonadota bacterium
GGCCTTCACGGCGTCTTTCTTCCTGCGCTTTCCCCTCCAGCCGAGCTCCATCTTGCGCCGCTTCACATCCGCCTTTCGTGCCTTTCCCCTGGTTTTTCTGGCGTTGGTACTCACTTTGCCCGTGCTTGCCGTCTTCGCCGCCTGGTTGCCCTGGGGCAGCGGGGATACCGACGCGGGCGCGATCCTGCGCGAAATGGCGTCCACGGTGCTGCCCGGCTATGTCTGGACCACGGTCTGGCTGGGCCTGATGGTGGCGGTGGGCGCGGCGGTGGTCGGCACGGCGGCGGCGGCCACGGTGACGCTGTTCGATTTCCCCGGGCGGCGCACGCTGGAATGGGTGTTGCTGCTGCCGCTGGCCATGCCGGCCTATGTCACGGCCTATGCCTATACCGACTTCCTGCAGTTCAGCGGCCCCTTGCAGGTCTGGCTGCGCGAAACCTATGGACTGGAAGGCCGGCTGCTGCCCGAAGTGCGCAGCCTGGGCGGCGCGGTCTGGGTGTTTGTCTTTTCGCTCTATCCCTATATTTATCTGCTGGCGCGCACGGCCCTGGGCGAGCGCGCGGCCCATCTGATGGAGGCCGCCCGGCTGCTGGGCGCACCGCTGTCCCGGCGCATTGCCGCCGTGGCCCTGCCGCTGGCGCGCCCGGCCGTGGCCGCGGGCGTGGCCCTGGTGCTGATGGAAACCCTGGCCGACTTCGGCGTGGTCAGCTACTTCGGCATCCAGACCTTCACCACCGGCATCTACAAAGCCTGGCTGTCCATGGACAACCGCATCGCCGCGGCCCAGTTGGCCACCTTCTTGCTGGTGCTGGTGGTGGTGCTGCTGCAACTGGAAATCCGCGCCCAGCGCCGCATGCGCTTTGTCACCAACGGCGCGGGCCGCGCGACTTCGGCCGAGGCCCAGCCTTTGCGCCTGCGCGGCTGGCGCAGCGTGGCGGCCTGGCTGGTCTGCGTGCTGCCGGTGCTGATGGGTTTTGTCGCGCCCGTGCTCTTCATGCTGCGTCCCTTGGCGGCCGACTGGTCGGTGTTGCCCTGGTCGCGCTTCCTGGAGTGGGCGCTCAACAGCGTGCGCCTGGGGGGCATCACCGCCGTGCTGGCGGTGGCGATTGCGCTGGCGCTGGCGTTCGCCGTGCGTCGCCGCCCGGATGCGGTCACGCGTGGCGTGGTCCAGCTGGTCAGCCTGGGCTATGCCGTGCCCGGTGCGGTGATCGTCGTCGGCCTGCTGCTGCCCGTGGGCTGGTTGCAGGCGGCCGCGCCCGACTGGGGCCTGGCCTCGCTGATCACGGCCACGGCCGTGGGCATTGTCTGGGCCTATCTGGTGCGCTTCAGCGCCGTGGCGCTGCAGTCGGTGCAAAGCGGCTATGCGCGCATTCCCGTGAGCCTGGACGACTCCGCGCGCATGCTGGGCACGGGCAGCTGGGCGCTGATGTCGCGCGTGCACTGGCCGCTGCTCAAGCGCTCGACGGCGGCGGCGGCGTTGCTGGTGTTCGTCGACGTGATGAAGGAGCTGCCCGCGACCATGGTGCTGCGTCCGTTCAACAGCGACACCCTGGCCGTGGTGGCCTACCAGCTGGCGCGCGACGAGCGCCTGGGCGAAGCCGCCTTGCCTTCGCTGGCGCTGGTGGCCGTGGGCCTGGTGCCGGTGATCATGCTCAGCCGCACGCTGCGCTCCCGTTCGCGTTGAGCCTGGGTACACTGCCATGCCATGAGCCAGACCCAATTCCCCGTCACCATCTATCACAACAGCCGCTGCAGCAATTCGCGCGGCGCGCTGGCATTGATCCGCGAGCAAGGCATCGAGCCGCAGATCGTCGATTACATCGCCGAGCCGCTGGATGCGGCCGCGCTGACTGCGCTGGTCGGTCAGCTGGGCCTGCCGGTGCGCGAGCTGATGCGCAGCAAGGAGGCGGTCTACGCCGAATTGCAGCTGGACAACCCGGCGCTGAGCGATGCCGAACTGATCGCCGCCGTGGCCGCCCATCCCAGCTTGCTCAACCGCCCCATCGTGGTCACGCCGCGGGGCGCGTCCCTGTGTCGCCCGCCCGAGAAAGTGCTGGCGCTGCTGCCCGCATGAGCCCTTCGGCGCCTGGCGTGTATTCGCCCTGGCCCGAGCGGCTGCGCGGTGCCCGCCAGCGCCTGGCCTATCTCGGCCCGCCCGGCACCTGGACCCACCAGGCCTGCCTGCAATGGCTGCAAGCGGCAGGGCTGGAGCCGGGGCCTGAACTGCTGCCCCTGGCCGCGCCCGCAGCGCTGCAGGCCTTGCAGCAGGGCGAGGTCGATGCCGTCTGCCTGCCCGTGAGCACTTCCCTGGTCGGCGCCACGCCGTATCTGCCGCAGGTCCTGGCACTGCTGGCGCAGAGCCGGGACGCGGCACATCCTCTGCAAGTGGTCGGTGAATGCCGGCTGCAGATCGGCTACAGCCTGATGGCGCGCCCGGGCGTGGCCCTGGATGCATTGCAGGCCGTCTGCGCCCACCCCGTGGCCTTGCAGGAAGCCCAGCCCTGGCTTGCGCAGCATCTGCCTGGCATACCGCAGCGGCCCTGCGATTCGGCCGGCGCGGCGGCGCAGGCCGTGGCCGCATCGCAGGATCAGGCCCTGGCCTGCCTGGGGCCGGCGCTGGCGGCTGCGCTGCATGGCCTGGCCGTGCTGCGGGGCGGCATAGAGCAGGGTCCGCACAACGAAACCCGCTGGTGGCTGCTCGCGCACGGCGCGCCGCAGGACTATGCCGGCCTGGGTTTTTCGCTGTCGCATTGAGCGGCGCGACAGCACAAGCCCATGGCGCTATGCTGGGGGCATGAACCTGTCGCCCAGAGAACCCGCTGCATGACCCGGCTGGCACTGCTTTCCGGCCTGAGCCACAGCATTGTGGTGATCGCCAGTCTGCTGGTCTATCTGGTGGCCACGCGCATCGGCCAGCAGCGTCGCCACCCATCCGCGGCCCTGGCCTGGGTGGTGGCGTTGATCGCCTTTCCCTACGGTGCGCTGCCGCTGTTTTTGCTGCTGGGCAGCCGAAAGTTCTCTCGTCCTCGGCAGCGGCACGCTGCGACTTCGCCGCTGCCGGCACTGAGTGATCAGGGCGGGCCCGAATGGGTGACTCGCCTGCTGCGCGCGCTGGACCTGCCGGAGGCCATGCGCAATGCCAGTGCCGTTTTTCAGTCCAGCGGCCCGGAGTCGCTGGCGGCGTTGATCGCGACCATGGACAGTGCTCGCCGGCAACTGGTGCTGAGCACCTACGTGCTGGGCGGTGATGCCACGGGCCAGCAGGTGGCTCAGGCCTTGCATCGCTGTGTGGCGCGCGGCGTGCGCGTGCGGGTGCTGATCGACGCCGTCGGCAGCCTGAAGACGCCGCGCACCCTGCTGCAGGAATGGCGCAGCGTGGGCATCGTCGTGCGCCATTTCATGCCATTGCTGCACAACCCCTTGTATGGACGCAGCAATCTGCGCAACCACCGCAAGCTGGTGGTGGCCGATGGGCAGCGGCTGTGGAGCGGCGGGCGCAACCTGGCCGACGAGTACTTTATCGGCAAGGCGGGCCAGCCCGCCTGGGTCGATCTGAGCTTTGTCGTCGAAGGCCCGCTGGCCGCCCAGGCGCTGGCCCAGTTCGATGCCGACTGGCGCGCCGCGCCCGGGCGCATCCGCCGCAGCCGTCGCCGACTGGTGGCCTTGCCCGCGGCGTTGCAGCCAGGCCCGGACCAGGCCTGGGCGCAGTGGATTCCCAGCGGCCCCGACCACGCCGACGACACGGTGCATGCGCTGCTGCTGTCGGCCGCGTTCCAGGCCAGGGAAAGCATCATCGCCGTGACGCCGTACTTTGTGCCCGACGATGCCTTGCTCGCGGCCTGGAGCCTGGCCTGCCGGCGCGGCGTGCGCTTGCGACTGCTGCTGCCACGGCGCTCCAACCACCGGCTGGCCGACTGGGCGCGTGAGCGTGCCCTGCGCCAACTGGCCCAGGCCGGCGCCGAAATCCATCTGCTGCCGACCATGCTGCATGCCAAGTGCGTGGTGGTCGATGGGGAATGGGCGTTGTGCGGCTCATTGAACCTCGATGCGCGCAGCCTGTTCCTGAACTACGAGGCCATGACGGCGTTTTACGGCCAGGCCCAGGTGCAGTGGCTGCAGGACTGGCACGAGGCCCAGCTGGCCCTGGCCCAGCGCTATGTCAGCCGCCAGCCCTCCTGGCCGCGTGAAATTTTCGAAGGCATGGTGCGCACCGTCGGTTTTCAACTCTAGGAATGGGGGCACCCCCTGAGCGGCTTACGCCGCTTCCCCCTCTCAACCTTCGGTGGAGGGGGACGGCAGCCTCGGTGCGGGGCGGCCCTTCCTCGCTGCCCCGTTGCTGGGGCACGCCAGTTTCGTGGGCTGCGGGTGATGCGCTGACCATGGCTGAGCAGGCATTATTTCGATGCCGAGTCCTTGGAAGTGGGAGGCTGCTCCGGCCCCTTGATCGCCTGCACGGCCGACTGCCACTGGTTGCGGGTGCCGCGGCGCACGGCGTCGGCCGCGTCCAGCGTGCTGTCGGCCGCGGCCAGGCCGGCTTGCCGCACCTGCTGCGCCGCCGAGCGCGTGGCCTGGCCCAGGCCCTGGGCCGCGGACTTCACGCTGTCCACGGTGGCCTGGGCGGTCTGCTGCAGGGATTCCTTGATGCGGTTGTGCACGGCCTGGGTGATCTGCGCGCCGCAGTCGCGCGTGATCTGGCCCAGCATGGCCACGGCCTGGCGGGTCGCGCCCTGGCGCACGGCAGCCCGGTCCGGCGCGTGCAGCGGCGCGCAATAGGCCTGTGCCACCAGGCCTACGCGCAGCGTCAAAAAGGCATTGGCCGAGCCCGAGGCCAGGCTGTTGATCAGCAGATGGCCCAGGCCGCCGAGGCCGGGAATGCTGGCCAGCGCCGACGGCGTGGCGGCCTGGACGATGGGCGCGCTGAGTTCGGCAAAGTCCATGTCGTCGAGGCTGGAGGCGATCAGCATGCAGGCCCCGACCTGGCTGTAGAGGTAGCTGATCTGGCCGAGCGAAGGCCGCAGACCGTAGATGCGCGCCACGCGCCAGACCAGCCGAATCTGGCTGGCGAGCACGATCAGGCCATCGAGTCGGCCGTTTTGCAGCAGGGCCGTGCTGGCCAGCACGCTGGCGGCGACGTTGCGCACTTCCGCATCGGCCAACTGCTTGAGCCGGGCCAGTGCCAGGGCCAGCGCCGCGTCATCGGTCAGGGGCAGGTCGGCCAGCAGCGGGTTGCGCCGCAGACTGGCCTGCAGGCGCTGCTGGTAGCGGGCCAGGGCTTGCGGGTCGTCGCTGTCGGGGTAGCGCAGTGCCGCGGGCAGTCGCAGCAGTTGCAGCGTGGGCCAGGCAACGAGCCCGGTCACCAGCGCCAGCAGGCTCCAGAACACCCATTGGCCCGCGCCCAGGTGCAGCCGGTCGGCGGCGTCGGCCAGCTGGGTGAGCATGGCCACGACCGACAGGCCCAGGTAGGCGAGAAAGAGCAGGGAAAGGCCCAGCAGCAGGCGGGAAAAGGCAGAAGAGGGCATGGCGTTCAGGTATCGAGCGGAAAGGTATTTTCAACCTGCACGGGCATAAAAAAACCGGCTGGCCTTTGCAGACCGCCGGTTATTTTGCGTGGGCTGAATCAGTCGATTAGAACGACTTCAACGCGCCGGGCTTCGGCATTGCTGCCGCTGGCCTGGGAGCTCTCGGGCTTCTTCAGCTCAACCATGTCCTTGTCCACGCCCAGGGCGAACAAGGTGGCCTGCACGGCCAGAGCGCGCTGCTTGGCCAGCTCGATGTTCGCCGCGGCATCGCCCGTGGCGTCATGGAAGCCGGAAATCCGGGCGTGCTTGCCGTTCATCACGCCGCGCACGACGTCGGCCAGGGCCTCATTGCCGCCGATGGCGACATCGGCCTTGCCGGTGGCGAAGAAGAACTTGACCACACCGTTGTCCACGCGCACCAGGGCTTCGTCGATCACGATCACGCCTTGCACCGGCACTTCGATGATGGTGGCTTCGGGGCTCTTGATGCCGCGCTGGTAGACCACGACGCCGACCACGGTGGAAACCACCAGGGCAATCAAGGCAAACAAGAAACCGAGGGCAAAACGCTGCTGGCTGTCGTCGTCAGAGGTAGACATGTCAAGAACTCCCGTTGGAATGTGAAATGAAGAAAGGGGCTGCGCGCCCATGGCGCGCGATGGCCCGATTGTAGTGGGCCGGCCTGGCGCACTTCCAGCGGCAGCTGCCGGCTTGGCGACAGGGGTGGTGCCTACAGTGGCGTTTTGCCAACTGGATTCACCATGGCTACTTCTTTCCATTCAGTTTCTCAAAGGGAACCGCCATGGCCAAGCAAACGTATGACGAAGTGCAGCTCAAGGACTTGTTGCTGCAAATGCTGGAAACCGAACAGGCCGGAGCGAAGGTCTATCAAAAAGCCATCAACGTCGCCCGCAATCCCGACCTGAAAAAGGAGTGGCAGGAGTACCTGGCACAAACCCAGAGCCACTACAACGTGCTGTTGACCCTGTGCGAGGACCTGGGGCTGAACGCCAGCGAACGCACGGCGTCCAGGGATGTGGTCCGGCACATCGGCCAGGCGCTGGTCCAGACCATAGAGCTGGCGACCACCGATGGCACGCCCGAAGCCGCCGAACTGGTGGCCTGCGAATGCGTGTTGCACGCCGAGACCAAGGACCATGCCAACTGGGAATTGCTGGGCCAGGTGGCGGCCGCCGCCAGTGGGCGTGAAGCCCAGTTGCTCGAGGAAGCGCACGCAAGGGTGGAGCAGGACGAAGACCACCACCTGTACCACAGCAAGGGCTGGTGTCGCGAGCTGGCCTTGCAGGGCCTGGGCCTGCCGGCCGTGCTGCCGCCGCCCGAAGAGCAGCGCCAGGTCGATACCGCGATCGGTGCCGCGCGGGCCGAGCAGCAGCGCGACACGATGCTGTAAGGCAGCACCCCCTGAGCCGCTCTGCGGCTTCCCCCTCTCAACCTTCGGTGGAGGGGGACGGCACCGTCGCTGCGGGGCGGCCCTTGCTTGGTGCCCCTGAGCTGGAGCGCGCCAGTTGCGTGGGTTGCAGGCGCGTGCCGCAGCGGCGGCAAAAACGTGCGTCGTCCTGGTGCCGGTTTTCGCCGCAGGTGTCGCACTCCACGCCTTTCATGCGCGCCTTGGTGCCGTTGCGCGAGATTTCCGCGCCCACGATGCCCGTGGGGACGGCCACGATGCCCCAGCCCAGCAGCATCATCACCGACGCGAAGAAACGCCCCATCGGGGTGGCTGGCGTGACGTCGCCGTAGCCCACGGTGGTGACGGTGGAGATCGCCCAGTAAATGCCCATGGGCACGCTGGTGAAGCCGTGCTCCGGCCCTTCGATCACGAAGATCAGCGTGCCCATCACCAGCACGATCATCGCCACCACGCTGAGAAATACGAAGATCTTGCGGGCGCTGGCCTGCAGCGCACGGGCCAGCATCAGGTACTCGCTGAGAAAGCCGTGCAGCGCGGGAAAGATGTGGAAGGTGCGCACCAGGCGCAGCGCGCGTATCGCGGCGAGGAATTGGGCGTCCGGAAAGAACACCGCCAGATAGGCCGGAATGATGGACAGCAGGTCGACGATGCCGTAGAAACTCAGCGCGTAGCGCCAGGGCTTGCGCACCGAAATCAGCCGCAGTCCGTACTCCACCGTGAAGGCCAGCGTGAAGATCCATTCCAGCCCGCGCAGCAGGTAGCCGCGCCATCCTTCGGCCGTGCCGGGAATGCTGTGCACGACCACCACGCACAGGCTCAGCAAGATGGCCAGCGTCAGGTAGCGTTCAAACGTCTTGCCCAGCGGCGTGTTGGTTTCGAACACCGTGCGGTAAATGCTTTGCCGCCAGCGCGCCACGGGCACGCCCAGGCGCTCGGCCGAGGGGTAGTTGTCGCGGAAAAAAGAGGGGAGGGAGGCAAACAGGCGCATGGAGTTCGGGGCAGGTGGTCACCGGAGGGCGGCTGCCTGCATTGTGCGGCCTCGGGGCCCAGGGGCTAACAGTCCGTATGGTCTTCGATGGTCTTGCGCACCTTGGCCAGGGCCTGGCGCAGTGCGTCGGGCGCCACCGAACCCAGGGCCAGGCGGATGGCATGCGGCACATGCGAACCGGTGGCAAAGGGCTCGGCCGTGGAGACGGACACCTGCGCGCGCTCCAGCGCCATCGCCACCTGGTCGGCACGCACCTCTTCGGCCAGCGGCAGCCAGACGAAATAGGACGCAGGGTGGCCTACGCGCTTGAGCGGCCCCAGCACCTGGGCCGCCAGCTGCTGGCGCTGCTTCGCGTCCCGGCGCTTTTCTTCTTCCAGCCGCGCCACCGTGCCGTCGTCGACCCAGTTGCTGACCAGGGCCGTCATCACGCCAGGCGTGTTCCAGATGGTGGCGCGGATGATGCGTTCCATTTTGCGTACCCAGGGCAGGGGGGCGGCGACAAAGCCCACACGCAGGCCCGCGGCCACGTTCTTGGAGAAACCCGAAACGTAGACCGTGCACTCCGGCGCGAGCATGGCCAGCGGCGGTGGCGGATCTTCGGCGAGAAAAGCATAGGCACCGTCTTCGATGATGATCACGCCATGCTTGCGCGCGATCGCCACCAGCGCCTGCCGAGCCTGCAGATCCATCACCCAGCCCAGCGGATTGTTCAGCGTGGGCATGGTGTAGATGGCGCGTACGTTGCGCTGCTGGCAGAGCTTCTCGAACGCACCGAGATCGGGGCCCGCGCCCGCGGCCGTGGACGTGGCGGGAATGGGCGCGAGCTCCAGATGCTGGGTCTGCGCGACCAGCCGAAAGCCCGGGTAGGTCAGCGCATCGACGGCCACCACATCGCCGGGCTGCAGCAGCGCCATCAGTGTGGTCGCGAGGCCGTGCTGGGCGCCGTCGACCAGCAGCACCTGTTCGGCCGGCACGCTCAGGCCGCGGCGCAGCAGGTGGCGCGCCACCGCCACGCGGTCGTACATGCGGCCGGCATGCGGCTGGTAGCGCAGCAAGGCCTCCAGATCGCCCGAAGTCGCC
>JAMNYN010000747.1 GCA_023622805.1 Pseudomonadota bacterium
AATCGATTGAATCAGCTCTCTTATTTGTTTTCGAGGCGCTTTTATAGTGGCCACTGCCTCATTTAGAACTCCAAGGTCGAAATTATTTTTATCGTCCAATAGGGCTCTTGGAAGTCTACCAACTGTGTTGACCATCTCGTTCATTACTTCTCCGACGCTGTTATTCGCACGAATTTGCTCATGACTCAAAAAACTGTTTTTTACTTTTTTTAACTTTTTCTTACTAGTATTCTGCAAGGTCAGCGGTACCTATGCATGGCATTCCGCACCAAGGACTAGGGACTCTCTACACAAATCGCTCGGAGTTGTGCATACAAGTACGAGAAGCCAAGACAATACGAGCATGAAGCGAAGTGCCTGGCCCCGAGAAAAACCACCATACACACGCGCTAGCGCGAATTTTTTGATGCGATGGAATTGGTGGTTCCCTGGAGACTGAGTTGGTAGCTAAGCTCCATGCCTTACGTTCACGACTTTCCCAGCACGTAGCACCTCCTCTGCCAGCCCAGAGCCCGCTAACACCCCGCCAACCCGTTCTCAACCACTCTCCTTGGGTGTGGCAGCAGCCGCGAAACACATCCGTTGCGCTATTCAATTCGGCGTCCGGGCAAAACTAGGTGCGTGTGGAGCACCTGGACAGCACCAAAAAACTAGTCCCGTAGCCCATATTTGACGGCTGGGATGAAGCCCTACCGCCATCCGGCGCGTGGCCGACCTTGTTTTGCAGGTTTATTCCGTGTCCGATTTACCGAAAGCCTTTACATCGCTCAACCAACTCGGGCACGTAGGACCGATAGTGGAGGTTTGGCCTGGGGTTCTTCGGTCCGTGTGAGAAGTAGGAAAGACGGCGGCGCCCTGGTGGCGCGGCCCAGTTGTTCTGAGTACCGCAACCGCCTATTTGGGGGATACAGTGGAGAAAGTTCAACGTTACTATTCTTCACAGCTTTACTGAACTCGGCGACGAACACCACGGGAGGGAGTTATGAAGCATGCCTGGACTGGACTTTGGATATCAGTGTCGTTTGCGCTGGGAGGTTGCAGCGCGACGACATCAGCCTATGTGAAAGCAGGTGAAAGCTTCACCGATACCATGGACGGCGCCAAAGCCAGCGTGAAGTTGCTGGCCGACCAGCGCACGCGCGTCGCGCGGGTAGCCTATGCCAACAACTTGATTGTGCGCAGCCAAGCCGCTCGCGGTACGGTAGAGAAAGAGTTCGGCGATTTCGTCTGCAAGAGCACGGGCGGGTTGGCCGAGGCGCGTGCTGGTGTCGGCGCGCTTGGAAAGTACGGCAAATCTGTGAACGACCTGCTTAAGAAGCCCAACCAAGACATGGCGAGCCTGTGGGAATCCATGGGGACTATTGAAGAGCGGCAGGCCACCCTCAAGAAACCAAAGTCGTCGTCGGAGCAATCGGATTGCGCCGACGAGGTGGCAGGACTGCTCGCGCTGGAAATGCCAGCTGTGCAAGAGTCAGGCCTGATCGCGGGTGTCCTGACAATCAAGGCATTTATCGATGGCCTGAACAAGGCGGTGGTGGCCGTGGTGGGTATGCAAGACGAGGCTGCTCGAGCGAAGGCGCTGCAGACCTACATCACAGCCAATACAAAGACTGTGGCAAACCTGATCGACTTGGTAGATAAAAGCAGCCCTGAGTACGACGAGCTATGCCGTAACGCTGGCAATGGCCGTGTGTTCTGCAAAGCCTACACAGAGAAGCCTGAAGGCGCAGCAGCGGACTATGTGGTCCCTGAGCCGAACATGCTCGCGGCGCAATTGCTGTGGCAGAAGTGGGCATCGTTGCGCCAGCCGTACCTGCACTTCCAGGCCTTCACGGCAGCCGTGCCGGCCGCAAGCACGCCGCAGGAGAAGGCACGCGCCATGGACATGGCCTTGCGCATCCATCGGCAGCTCGGAGAATACGATGCATTGCGCACAACCCCATCGCCACAAATGCTGCCCAAAGGCCTGCGCGAGGCTCAACAGGCACTGCTTGACGTAGCCGAAGGCAAAGTGCCGCCAGGCACTGGTTGGGGCCGCATCACCGCCTGGTCCGAGGCCTCGGGTGACGTAGCGTCGGGCCTGGATGACGCGAAGAAGGCCGTCGAGAATAATGAATGAGCGCGCACATAAAACTCTGGCTTCGTCAGGGCACGTTACTCGTGGTGCTGTGGACCGCCATCTGCGCCTGGGCGCAGATGGCGCAAATCGCGTCGCAGATAGAGATCCTGAGGCCGACACAGCAGCATCTGCTCCAGGCACTAATGGCGTCGCGCCTTGAGCGAGATGGCGCTCGATTGTTTACAGATGAAGAGATCCGTTCCGCACGCGCCACCGTGTCGTCCACGGCCACGCCACTTTCACGGGTGGAGGTTGAGCAACTGTCGCTGCGCATCCATAAGGTATTTGGCCCCCACGGGTACTACCCGTACCGAATAGTCAGTGACGATCCAGTGTTTCCGGTCTGCCCTGGTTGCGATAGTGGACTCGGTAAGACCTGTCATGACCCATCGTCACAATCGCGTCGTGTCATTGCCAGTAAGCTGTTAACACAGCACCCACATTTGTCTGAAGCGGTCGGCAGTCTGTACTTGATGTTGGCAGGCGGTCCACCGCAACTCATAGGGACGATCTTCGTGATGCAGGGGCGTATCGTCACCAACGTGCACGTCCTTTTCGACGCCACGCAGCCCTCCAAACCAGGCGACGTGCGTAGGCTTAAGCCCGAACACCGCTTGGAGGCTGTATTCGGCGGTGATGGCGTGCGCCGCGTGACCTTACCGGAAGATTCGCCCTGGCAACGCCACCCGAACCTTGATCTCATCATGACTGCATGGCCTGCAGGGACCGTGGCACCAACGGGTCTGACGCTTGCGTCAGATCCACCCTCAGCCAACACGCTCGTGGCGCTGCTGGGTTTCCCTTCGATAAACAACAACACCGATCGAACCGAGGACATTGATAGGGTTTTCGGCCGCTGCACGGGAACGAAGGACTCCGAGCGGCCCATGGTGATATCAATGGGCCGCATAACGGATGTGTCTGGTGCGGCCTTGGAGCACGATGCCAACACCATGGGCAACAGTTCAGGCTCACCGCTTATCCGCATCACCGATGGCACGCTCGTGGGAGTACAGCGCAGCGACTCGTCGTCGTCAAATAGAAATGTGGCTGTTGTGGCAAGCGTGCTAGCTGATTTGATGACAGCCGCGGCACCCTGAGTGCAAGGGGGCCGCTTATCACAAGCACCGGCACGTTGGCCGCCGGCAGCCTGGGCTGCGGCCGCGCAGGCTCTGGGCCGACCAGTGATGCGCCATTTCGATGCGCAGCGCCGCTCCCGCAAGCTCGAAGCGGTCGCCTCAGTCGCCGACAGCGATCTACATACTAGGCGCCGCCTCCTGCATGATCCTGTCGTCACCCGTCCACCGAATCGGACGCGACCTTCAACGCAGCCAGAGTCGCCGCATCGAGATGGTCACAGTAGCGTAAGCGCGCGTCACTCCCATGTTGACCGTTGCCGGTTAGCCGGTCACTGAAGCTGCTCCCACATTAGTGACGATAAGGGCCGCTTCATATCGTGACTTACTGGAGCGCAGCGCACCCTTGCCCCTGCAAGCCCTGCCCGCTGGCGCAGGAACGGCTTCAAAAATGCAGGTGCCTGCATTTGCGCGCTTTGCGCGGATAGCTTGAGCCGGGTGCGGCTGAAAACGCAAACGCTCGCGCTGTGGCGGGCCTGCTGCGCACTGGGCGCGCGGCTACTTCGTCGGCTTCTTGCTGCCCAATGGTTTGCCATCCGCGCCGCGGGCATCGGTGTCCTCCAGGCCTCGGGCCAGATCCTTGTGGGCTTGCTGCATCTTGGGATCGGCTTTTTGATCGGTCATATGGGTCGACTGATCGCGTTCGTGCGGAAGCTTGGCTTGGTTTTCCGGGTCGCCAGGCTTTTGCTTTTGAGCGGTATTCACCTGGACCTCGACGGGACGGGGTGAGGGGTTTTCCTTGGTATTGGGCATGAATGCTCCTTTCGTGCACCAGTTTGACCCGCTATGGCCAAGCGCCGTGTAGGCAAGCTGCCCTTGGAGAGGCTTTGCGCCTGGCCAGAATCCGAGAGCGCCGGACCGGGTGAACTCGCCCACTTGCTCAAGCGCCAGAAGCCGCGAGCCATTGCCTGACAACGCAAGCGGCGCATTGGCGGCATGCCCACGCCCCCCTTCCCTACAAGGCGCAAGAAAGTACTGTGCGAAAAAGAACGATCGCAACTTAGCCACCGTTCATCACCATGACCACATCCGCTTACGTTTCGCCAGAGGCCATTCCACCGCGAGCCGCCACACTGCTGGACCAGCATGCGGTTTCCTGGGCCGCCATCTTCGCGGGGGCGCTGACCGCAGCCGTCATGTCGCTGCTGCTCTTCATCCTGGGAATCGGTCTGGGCCTGTCATCCATCTCCGTATGGTCGGGACAAGGCGCTGATGGCAGCACCATCGGTTGGGCCGCCGTCAGCTGGTTTGCCTTCACACAGCTGGCTTCCGCGGGCATGGGCGGCTATATTGCCGGTCGCCTGCGTACCCGCTGGGAAGGTGTTCACACCGACGAAGTCTACTTTCGCGACACGGCCCATGGCTTTCTCGCCTGGTCCTTTGCCACGCTGCTGATGGTCGCGCTCATGGGCTCGGTCGCGGGCAGCGCCATCGTCGGCAGCGTCAAGGCCGCGGGTGCTGTTGCATCGGGCGCCACCAGCCTGGGCGCTGCGGCCATAGGCGCGACAGGCACGGCAGCGGCATCCGCGGTGTCAGGTATCGCCGGCACGCACGCGCCCTCCTCCGATGGCCTGGGCTATTGGGTCAACAGCCTGTTCCGCAGTGGTAGCCAGCCGATCAAGAGCGATACCCAACAGATGGCAAACAGCGCGCGTTCCACCGCCGATGTGGCGCAAGAAGTCACAGGCATTTTTGCCCATGCGCTCCAGGCCGGAAAGCTTTCCGACGACGACGCCCACCACATTGCTCAGCTGATTGCCCAGCGCACCGACCTCTCCACCGAGCAAGCACAGGAGAAGGTCCAGAAGACTTTCGCTCAAGTGCAGCAATCCATGGAGCAGGACAAGCAAAAGGTGAAAGAGACCGAAGAACAAGCCAAGCAAGCCACGGAAACCGCCCGCAAAGCAACCGCTTACTCCATGTTGTGGTTCTTTGTCGCGCTGTTGGTCGGCGCCTTCGTGGCCAGCCTGAGCGCCACCTGGGGTGGCCGCCAACGCGATGCCAGGTGAAGCAAGCCGATTCGCCGCCCCGTTTCACTGAACCCAAAGGACTTATATGCGCTCCATCCTGCTTTTTCTGCTTGGCATTCCGATTCCTATCATCATCCTGATCGCGCTGTTCGTGCACTAGGAATGGCGCCTGCCGCGTAGCTGACACGATGTCGGCAGCCTGCCAGTCAGTCCACGCTGACTGGCATTTTTCGCTCTCGCGATCCCATGTTCGCCCCTAGCGCGGCGGCGCCGCTGCCTGCGCAGGAATCCACCGGTGCAGCAATGCCGCAGCCAGCGCGGCCACGGCGCCCATGGCGGCAATGCCGGTCGCGAGCGACGCTGCGGAGACAATCAGCGACAGCAGCGCGGGCCCGGCGGTAGCGCCGATGTCCGCCAGCAGACGCCAGACCCCGAGGAAATACGACCGCCCCTGCACCGGCGCGTGATCGGCGCCCAAGGTCATGTTCATGCCAGAACTGATGCCATTGCCAAAGCCGATCAGCATGGCCGCCAGCAGCAGGGCCGCCAGGCTGCCGGTGAGCGGCATCAGCAGCATGCCCGCCCCCATGAACAGCATCGCGGGCAACGCGACCCAGCGGCGACCCTTGACGTCCATAACCTTGCCCGCGGGATAGAACACCAGCGTCTCGATGCCACCGGCCACGCCGAAGATCAGCGAGGCCGCGCTTGGGCCCAGGCCCAGGTGGTCAGCCCACAGCGGCAGGACCACCGAGCGCGACGCGCGCACCGCGCCGACCAGCAAGATCGCCAGGCCCAGCGTCAGGAAAACGCGGCGGTGGTCGACAACGGTCGACAGCAACGAGACCGGCTTTGCCGTCTGCGCGGATGGCAGGCGCTGGTGACAGGGCAGGTCAGGAATCCGGGAGCCAAGGGCTGCAGCCGAAAGTGCCGCCACCATGCCCACCGCAAAGGCCGCAGACAGGCCGTGGAAGTAGATCACCGCGGCGCTGAGAAACGGCCCGACGAAACTCCCTATGCGCACCACTCCGCCCAGCGCCGAGAGCGCGCGGGCGCGGTGGCTCAGCGGCACCACCTCGGTCATATAACTCTGGCGCGCGAGGTTGTACATGGCCTGCGACATGCCCATCATGAAGCAGCCCAGGGCAAACACGCCGAAGTGCGTCGCGAAGAAACAGACGGCCATGCCCAGCGCGCTCCACAGCCCGGCAACCACGATAGCGGTGCGCTCGCCCCAGCGCGCGGTGAACAGCGAAGCCGGAATGTTGTTGAGCACGCAGCCTATGCTGATCAGCGTCACCGCCAGCGCGGCCATGGGAATGGATGCACCCAGCTCCCGGGCCAGCAGGACGACGACGGGAAGAATGGCCCCATCGCCTATGCCAAACAGCAGCGCCGGGCCGAATGCGGCCACTGCGATCTTGCGGAATGAAAATTCGTTCAAGGAGTTCAATCTGAGATGGCGTGATGAGGGCCCTGGCCGTCGCACCAGATCCCCGCTGGCGGCAAAGCCAGCTGCTGCTCAAGCGGTGGGCTGACTTTCAACTACGGCTCTTAGCAGGCGCGAATTTCCTACTGCTTTCCCGCCGTGATGTGGAAAATTCAAACCACACGCATCCAAACAATTTCAAGAAGATCAATCCGATAAGAGGCAACGTCAGGAGGGCGATTGTGATCCAAATGAAACCTACGGCGTCCTCTGCCCTCCTCTGTTTTTCGGGAAGCTTGGTCGTAGACGTCGATCTATCGGGATCATGGATGCTGTTTTCCTGGCCTTTTGCCCGTGCCCGTTCCAGCCAGAACCCAGCAGCTTGCTGACAGTGATTGGCTGTTTGGCTCGCATCCCATGCCTCGTGGGCTGATCCGCGACCCTGGGCCATTCAAGCGCAGGAGCGCATGCCGGCACTCGCCGATTTCACGCAGGCATTGCGCCGCGCGCTGCAAGACCACCGGTGAACAGGTGCCGGGAAAGGCGGGAAGCCGTTCGGCCTTAGCGCTCGTCGAGAACCACGCGATTGCGCCCCGCTTGCTTGCCACGGTACATGGCGGCATCCGCGCGGGAAACCAGCGCTTGCAGGGCTTCTCCAGGCCGGTACCGGGCCGCGCCCAAGGTGCATGTCACATGCAGATCCGGATGGAGCATTTGGGACCATGGCAAGGATTCTGTGTGTTGCCGGATGCGCTCCAGCAGCATCTGCGCCTGGCCCAAGGTCGTGCCAGGCAACACCAGGAGAAACTCTTCTCCGCCATACCGGCCCACGCAATCCACGCTGCGCAGCTGCGATGACAAAAGCTGCCCGAAAGCACGCAGCACCTGGTCCCCGCCATCATGGCCATAGCGGTCGTTGACCTGTTTGAAATAGTCGATATCCAGCAGCGCGACACACAGCGCAGAGCCATCACGTTGGGCGGTCTCAATGCCTTGCTGCAAGCGCTCGATAATGCCGCGCCGGTTCGCCACGCCAGTCAAGTCATCCCTGCGCACCAACTCTTCGATCTGAGTCAGCGCGACCGCCAGCTTTTCATTGCTCGCACTGAGACGGTACTGCATGCTGCGAAAGTAGGTGACCAGAATGCTGCAGCGAACGACAGCACCGAACATGACACCGATGGCCAACGCCTGCCCGGCCCGCGTATCCGTCGTCATGCGCATCTGCGGTCCCAGCCAGGCGATGATCACCACCACGGCAATGAGCGTACCGCCCCAGGTCATCCAGAAGCTGGTGCGCCGGCGGGCCAGAAATCCATCCGTGCTGAAAACCAGCAACATGACCAGCGCCTGGAATGCCACTTGAGGCGCGGCGATGAGCAGGCCTAGAACCCCAGTCACCGACAGCAACTGGTGCACCAGAAACAGGCCTGGGTCCCGCCTTGAACGGCTCCAGCCACTGGCGTAGGCCCAGGTGATGAAGGCCATGCCCAAGCCCACCCAAAGCCCGTAAAGCAACACCGCCTGCAATGGGGCATAGCCCGCCCAGCTGTGACCAAGAAACAGTCCAAAGGCATACAAGTGGCTCAGCAGCACCGACGCGTGCAGCTGCCACGTGCGACGGCGCCAGCGCTCCAGATGCTGCGCCTCGTCGGTCAAAGGAGACGAGGATTCAGGCCCCCACAAAAGGCGGCCACGTGTTTTTTCAGTGGGAGGAACAATCACAGACATCTGACGGACCTATTTTCTGTGCATTGTGGATGCCAATTCTCGAGTCGTTCATGAACTACTGTTTCACTGTCCGGCACCCAGGCAAGGTACGTGAAAATAAAACGACCGGATGAAAAAACACGGCCGACGAGCCAAGCTATTGCGCCAAATCAACAAAATCGTGAAGTGGGTCCGCGCTGCTTTCGCCCAGCAGGAGCGCCACTGTCAGCCCACGGCCCTGCACGGCCCGCCCCGTCACACACGCGTCAATCCGGCCCACAAGAATCAGTAGCGTTTCGCTGGCATGGCCGGCGCGCTGCCGGGCGCTATCGTTTCCATGGTCTTTGCCCTGCATTCACTCCACGAGGCCTTGCCATGCCCCATCACGTACCGGACCCGCACCGCCGCCGCTGGCACTCCCTGTCGGCGCTGGCTGCCACGCTCGCGCTGACGGCCTGCGGCGGCAGCGATGACAACGCGCCGGCACCCGCGCCCATCGCGCCCACTGCGCAAAATGCCACGGCCCAGTTGGCGTTGCTGGAGACCACCGACCTGCACTATTACGCGCGCAGCTACAACTACTACGCGGACAAGGAAGACAAGGCCGTCGGCCTGGAGCGCACCGCCACGCTGAT
>JAMNYN010000197.1 GCA_023622805.1 Pseudomonadota bacterium
CTGCACCTGCGGAGAGGCCGTTGGCCGAATAGCGCAGATAGCCGCCAGCAGTGCGCGCGCTGGCGCCCGTCGTCGTGTCTTTCTCGTCGAACGAGTACTGCAGGGCACCGCGGACTGCGCCGTACTCGGCGGTGTACTTCAGCATGTTGTTCGCACGCGCGCCCAGTGCCATGCCGATTTCCGGCTTGTAGGCTTCCATGTAAGGCGAATAGGGGAACGACGCATAAGTCGATGTCACCAGATCGAACAGCACGTTGTATTGACGACCCATGGTCAGGCGTCCGTAGTCGCCTTGCAAGCCCAGCCAGGACTGCTGGAAGTAATTGGTCGACGCCGTCGTGCCTGAATCGGTCAGGAAACGATTTTCCAGGTTGGCAATGGCCTTGAGGCCGCCCCCCAGATCTTCCGTCACATTAATGCCCCAACGGCTTTGCGACATACCGCCACCAATCATTTTGGTCAGCGACGAATTAGCCCCAACCCCTTCATTGTTGGTATGGCGAATCGCTGCGTCGACAATGCCGTACAGCTGTACGCTGCTGCCTGTCTGCTGGGCAAACAGCAAAGGAGAAGCGACTGCCATGGCAGCCAGTGCAAGAGTATTCTTCACAAACGAATTGCGCATTATGCTGTCTCTCTTTATGAACAAAAAAATGGGTTGGAATAGTCATTCTATAAACCCTCTTTTCTTGCGCATAGATACGTGTGCAGCATCACAACACAGGTTTTCCCTAGCCGCAGGTTTACCCTAGACGCAGGTTTACCCTGATTTTCGATGGTTTTCCCTTGCAAAAAATAGACGAAAAAAAGCCAGTCCGAAGACTGGCTTTTTTGATTTCTAAGAGAAGCTGAGCAAACTCAGCCTGTCATTAGAACGAGTGGCGAACGCCGACTTGGAAACCGGTCTGGCTCTTGTCAGCGCCAGGACCTGCGGTGTTCAGGTTCTTGGCGTTCAGGCCCAGATTCGAGTTGTCCTTGTTCTTCAGGTAAGCCACAGTGCCGTACACGGCAGTGCGCTTGGACATGTTGTGCACGTAGCCCAGCGACAGCTGGTCAGCCTTGCCGTCGATGGCCTTCTGGTCGTAGCGTGCGTACTGCAGCTTGACTTCGCCAGCGCCGCCCACGGGAGCCGACACGCCCAGCATGTAGTTGTTGAACTTGGCATCAGAAACGCCAGCTGCCGAGTACTTCTGCTGCTGAACGATACCGTTCAACTTGGCCACGCCGAAGTTGTACGAAGCGCCCAAGGTTACAGCGTCACGGTCAGCCGTGCCGGCTGCGTTGATACGGTCGTACGACACTGCCACGCTCAGGGGGCCGTTGTCATAGGACACGTTACCGCCGATGTAGCGGCCAGCCTTGCCGGTGGTCTGCTCGTCGAAGCCGTAGCTGATAGCACCCTTCACGCCACCGAAGTTGGGGCTGAAGTAGGTGATCATGTTGTTCGAACGGATGCCGCTTTCGTCGCCAGTAGCGGCGAAGCCTGCGCCAGCCCAGTTCTTCCACGCGCCGAACTGGCCGATGCCGGTCTGGCTGAACAGGTCGTACGAGCTGGTCTTGCTGTAGCCAGCAGTCAGGTCACGACCCAGGCGCACTTCACCGAAGTTGCCTTCCAGGCTCACGGTCGAACGACGCTTGAAGTTCAGGCCGCCAGTAGGATTGGATGCGTTCACGCCATTGCCGTCGTCAGCGAAGATTTCGCCTTCGAGCCAGAAACCAGCCTTCAGGCCACCGCCCAGGTCTTCCACGCCGCGGAAACCGATGCGGCTGGTTTGGTTGCCGCTGGTATGCATGCCGTACTTGCTGTCGCCAGCAGCGTTGGACTTGTTCACGTAGCCAACGCCAGCATCAATGATACCGAACAGGGCAACAGACGATTGGGCCATGGCGGCGCCGGAAGCAGCCAGCACGGCCAAGGCAATCAGGGATTTTTTCATTGCGAATTACTCCAAGGTTTAACAGAGGGCGTCGGTGCGTTGGGGGTAGTAGCAGGGTCAGACCCTGGGTCTCCGCCGCGATTTCCCGCGCCAACCTCCTGGTGGGGAAGCTTCCCGTATTCGAACAGACGGCCGGCCGATGCGCAAAGAAATTCACCCACAAGCGGCCGGAATCCAGGAATTCGTTGCATCATTGCAACACCTCCTCCCGGAGCGGTACCATCGTGCACAAGGGCCTGAACCGGCCTTGATGGCGACGCCCCCGCCCTGGATGGGTCCATTTTTGTCGCCATGCAGCAGCTTTTTATCTCTATGGACAAGATTTTGACGGCAGCCGATGCGGCGCTGCGCACCCTGTTTGCCCGCCCGGCGGCGTCCCAGCCCTCGCCCGCGCAAGCCATTCCAGAAGCCGACCTGAGCGACGACCAGCAGCGCCTGGCCGGCGCCTTGATGCGCGTCAACCATGTCGGCGAAGTCTGCGCCCAGGCCTTGTACAACGCCCAGGCCATGGTCACGCGGGACGCGCAACTGCGCATCCACCTGCTCGAAGCAGCCCGCGAGGAAACCGATCACCTGGCCTGGTCCCGCGAGCGCCTCGACGCCCTGGGACAACGCCCCAGCCTGCTCAACCCGCTGTGGTTTGCCGGCGCTTTCGCCATCGGCCTGGTCGCGGCCAAGATCAGCGACCGCATGAGCCTGGGCTTTGTGGTGGAAACGGAAAACCAGGTGTCGGCCCACCTGGGCAGCCATCTGGAGCGTCTGCCCGAGGAAGACCTGGCCTCGCTCGCCGTGGTGCAGCGCATGAAGGACGATGAGGAGCGACACGCGGCCGAAGCGCTGGCAGCCGGCGCCCTGCCGCTGCCAGCGCCCGTCCAGAACCTGATGCGCGCCGCCGCCAAGGTCATGACGACCACGGCGCATTACATTTAGAGCACCCCCTGAGCCGCTTCGCGGCATGGGCCGCCCCGGCTTCCCCCTCTCAACCTACGGTGGAGGGGGGCGCCCGGCCAGGGACGACACCATCGCTGCGGGGCGGCCCTTGCTCGGTGTCCCCTTGCTGGGCCGTGTCAGTTGCCTGGGCCGCTAACGCTGCGAGCGCTGAGGAAACTCCCCCTGAGTGACTCCGCAGCTTCCTCAAGCTTCGATGATTTCAAACCCGGTGGTGATCTCGGCGGTCTTGCCCAGCATGATGCTGGCCGAGCAGTATTTTTCGTGGCTCATGGCGATGGCCCGCTCCACGGCGCTGGCTGGCACGCCCTTGCCGGTCACGGTGAAATGCATGTGGATCTTGGTGAAGACCTTGGGCTCGGTCTCGGCGCGCTCCGAGCTGAGCTTGACGCTGCAGCCGCGCACGTCGTGGCGGCCGCGCTTGAGGATGAGCACCACGTCATAGGCAGTGCAGCCGCCGGTACCGGCCAGCAGCGCTTCCATGGGCCGCGGCGCCAGGTTGCGTCCGCCGTTGGCCGGGTTTTTCTCATCGGGTGCGCCATCCATGGCCAGGATGTGGCCGCTGCCCGTTTCCGCCACAAACCCCATGCCCGACTGGGTGCCGCTGGCACCGGTCCAGCTGACTGTGCATTCCATGCTGCTTCCTTTACTTATATGTAGTGAAATGGCATCGCCATTCCGGTAAACCCTGATTTTGCTGCAACGCAGCAACTTTTGCGCTACAATTGCTGCAAGCGTTGCCTGATTGCATTGTATTTTTCAGGCGGACAGCAAGATCAAACATCTTGCATCGCACCATTTGTCTCCTCCACCTCCTCTAATGGTGGATTCAGCCCTAGGTCTCACGGCCTGGGGCTTTTTTTTGGTCGAACCACTTTCAAGCAAAAAACCTGGAGCTCGCGCGTGCTACCGCTCAGGCCCAAGCCGGGTAAACGCCTATGATGGCAGCCCAGCCTTCCGGCGGGCATGCAGCCCGCATGGCATGCATTTTTGCCCGACCATGACCCAACACCTCACTCCCGCCGACTATCTCACCAAGATCCTGAACGCGCGCGTCTACGACGTGGCCGTGGAGTCGGATCTGCAGCCCGCCAAGAATCTCAGCCGCCGCCTGCACAACAAAGTGCTGTTCAAGCGCGAAGACCAGCAGCCGGTGTTCAGCTTCAAACTGCGAGGCGCCTACAACAAGATGGCCCACCTCACGGCCGAGCAGTTGCAGCGCGGCGTGATTTGCGCTTCGGCGGGCAACCACGCACAAGGCGTGGCCATGAGCGCGCGCAAGCTCGGCTGCCGTGCGGTGATCGTGATGCCAACCACCACGCCCCAGCTCAAGGTCGATGCAGTTCAGGCACTGGGCGGTGAAGTCGTGCTGGCCGGTGAAAGCTATTCCGATGCCTATCAGCACTCGCTGCTGCTGCAACAGGAGCAGGGCCTGACTTTTGTGCACCCGTTCGACGATCCCGACGTGATCGCCGGCCAGGGCACGATCGCCATGGAAATGCTGAGCCAGCTGCAAAAGCTGGGCAACCAGCGGCTGGACGCGGTGTTTGTCGCCATCGGCGGGGGCGGCCTGATTTCGGGCGTGGCCAACTACATCAAGGCCGTGCGGCCCGACATCAAGGTGATTGGCGTGCAGACCCGCGACTCGGACGCCATGGCGCGCTCGGTGCAGGCCGGCAAGCGCGTGGAGTTGACCGATGTCGGGCTGTTCTCCGACGGCACGGCGGTGAAGCTGGTCGGCGAAGAGACTTTCCGCATTGCCCGCAACCTGGTCGATGAGTATGTGGTGGTCGACACCGATGCCGTCTGCGCCGCCATCAAGGATGTGTTCGTCGACACGCGCGCCATCGTCGAGCCTTCGGGCGCGCTGGCCGTGGCCGCCATCAAGCAATACGTCGCCAAGCACAAGACCAAGGGCGAGACCTACGCCGCCATCCTGTGCGGCGCCAACATGAATTTCGACCGACTGCGCTTTGTGGCCGAACGCGCCGAAGTGGGCGAGGAGCGCGAAGCCCTGTTCGCGGTGTCCATCCCCGAAGCACGCGGCAGCTTCCGGCACTTTTGCGAAGTCGTGGGCAAGCTGCCCGGCGGCCAGCGCAACGTGACCGAGTTCAACTACCGCATCAGCCACCACCAGCGCGCCCATGTGTTTGTCGGCCTGACCACGGCGGCCAAGGGCGAGTCGGAAAAGATTGCCAAGAATTTCCAGAAGAACGGCTTCGAAGCGCTGGACCTGACCTTCGACGAAATGGCCAAGGAGCACTTGCGCCACATGGTCGGCGGGCATTCGCCGCTGGCCCAGGAAGAGCGGCTGCTGCGCTTTGTCTTCCCCGAGCGCCCCGGCGCGCTGTTCAAGTTTCTCAGCATGATGGCGCCGACCTGGAACATCTCGCTGTTCCACTACCGCAACCAGGGCGCCGACTACGGCCGCATTCTGGTGGGCATGCAGGTGCCGCCCGAGGACGCAGCCGCATTCGACACTTTCCTGGCCTCGGTGGGCTATCCCTGGGTCGAGGAAACCAACAACCCGGCCTACCGTCTGTTCCTGCAGTAAGCGCGGCGGCTGCACATCCATGCAAGCCCTGCGCCACTTCCTGCTGGCCCTGCAGTTCTTCACCCGCATTCCGGTGACCGGGCGGCTGGCGACCTGGGTGGGCTACAGCCCGGCCATGCTGCGCGCCAGCGCCGCGCATTTCCCCGGCATAGGCTGGATTGCAGGCGTGGTCGGGGCCTGCGTCTACGGCGCCGTCCATCTTGCGCTCGCACCCAGCCCGTTCGCGCCGGCCGCGGCGGCCGTGCTCAGTTGCGTGGCCACGGTCTGCATGACGGGCGGCCTGCATGAAGACGGCCTGGCCGATGTGGCCGACGGCCTGGGCGGCAGCGCCGAGCCGGCGCGCGCACTGGCCATCATGAAGGATTCGCACCTGGGTGCTTATGGCGCCATGGCGCTGGTGCTGGCCTTGCTGGCCAAGACCAGCCTGCTGGCCGTGCTGGGCAGCCACAGCCTGGGCGCCGCCGTGGCGGCGGTGGCGGTGGCGCAGGTGGTGTCGCGTTTTTGGCCGCTGTGCCTGATCCGCGTCCTGCCGCATGTGGGCGACGCGGCACGCTCCAAAAGCAAACCCCTGGCCGAACAGATCAGCGCCAGCGCCCTGTGCGTGGCGGGCCTGTGGTGCCTGCTGCCGCTGGCGCTCTACGCCTGGGCCCAGTCGGCACAGGTGCTGGGCCTGGCCCTGCTGGGCAGCGCACTGGCCGCAATGTGGATGGCGCGCTGGTTTGCACGGCGCCTGCACGGCTTTACCGGCGACTGCCTGGGCGCGACCCAGCAGGTCAGCGAAATTGCGTTTTATCTGGGCGCGGCCGTGATGCTGCTGCGCAGCGCTGTCTGATGCCCTCCCGGCGCCTGTGGCTGGTACGCCATGCTGCGCCTCTGGTCGCGCCCGGCATCTGCTACGGCCGGCTCGACCTGAGCGCCGACGCCCAGGCCACGCAGCAGGCGGCGCAGGCCCTGGCCCGGGCGCTGCCGCCGCGGGTGCGCCTGCGCAGCTCTCCGCTGCTGCGCTGCGCGCAACTGGCCCAGGCCTTGCGCGCGCTGCGCCCCGAGCTGCACTGCGAGGAAGATGCACGCTTGCAGGAAATGGATTTTGGCCAATGGGAAGGCCGGCCCTGGAACGATCTGCCCCGCGCCGAACTCGACGCCTGGGCCCAGGACCTGAACGGCTATGCACCCGGCGGCGGCGAGCCGCTGGCCACCATGCTGGCGCGCGTGCAGTCCGCCCTCGAAGACACGCGCCAGCGCGCCAGCGCGCCAGACACGGTATGGATCAGCCATGCGGGCGTGGCGCGCTGCGTGCACTGGCTGCAGCAGCAAGCTGGACAGACCCCGACATCCGCGCACTGGACGCAGGCCGCACCCGCACCCGGCGAGTGGCTTATTTTTTTGCCGTAGGGCCGCCCACCCCCTCGGGGGGCGGCGCGGCCACGTTACAGCGTGGCAAGCTGTAGGGGTTATTTTTTGAAGGGCAATTCCAGGGTCACGGTAGCGTTGCCATCACGCGACGGTCCGAGCTTTGCCTGCTGAACCCCCACCGACTGCAGCACCAGGCCCTCGTCGACCTGCGAGCCGACCGCAAAGGCCTTGGCCGCCTGACCGTTGACGGTGATCACGGCCGCGCCCCGGCCGCTGTCGCGACCGGCCAGCAGGCCTTGCAGCGCATAGCGACTGGGAGCGGCAGGGCCAGCCGCAACCGCCTGCGCCGGGCCCACGCCCAATGCCCGGGCCAGCGCCTGGGGATCGACGGACACGGCTCCGGGGTCGGCCACGGCGACCATGGCGGCATCCGCGGGCGCGACGACGCGCAGCCCCCAGAACACCAGGCTGGCTCCCGCCAGGCCCCAGAGAATGAAGGTGCCACCACGCACACGCCAACGTTGAAGTGAATTTGTCACCATGGCCCATTATCATGGAGACATATGACTGTTCTGCCACTGAACCCCAATCAAGCTCCGCGTTCCTCGTCCTGGCGTGCATTGCGCCGTGCCGTGCAGCGCGGTTTCACCCTGATCGAACTGATGGTGGTGCTGGTCATCATCGGCGTGCTGGGCGCACTCATCGTGCCCAATCTGCTGGACCGTGCCGACGACGCACGCCACACAGCCGCGCGCACCGACATCACCAACCTCATGCAGGCGCTCAAGCTCTACCGCCTGGACAACCAGCGCTACCCCACGGCCGAGCAGGGACTGCAAGCCCTGGTCGCGCGCCCCACCAGCGGCCCCCAGCCCAACAACTGGAAGCCCTATGTGGAAAAGCTGCCCAATGACCCCTGGGGCCATCCCTACCAGTACCTGAACCCTGGCATCAAGGGTGAAGTGGACGTGATGTCGCTGGGCGCCGACGGGCAGCCCGGCGGCGATGGCAAGAACGCCGACATTGGCAGCTGGCAGTGAAGTGGCCGGCCCGGGCAGATGCGCAGGCTGCTGTGCCTGACTGCCAGGGCCGCCGCAGCCCCGACTTTGGCTTTGACACCCTCCCCTCATGACGCGCGCACGCGGTTTTTCCCTGCTGGAGTTGCTGGTGGTGATCAGCATCATGGCGCTGGCCACGGCCGGCGTGGGCATGGCCTTGCGTGACAGCGGCCAAAGCCGGCTGGAGCGCGAAGGCCAGCGGCTGTCGGCCCTGCTTGAAGCAGGTCGCGCCCAGGCCCGCGCCAGCGGCACCCTGGTGCGCTGGCAAGCTCAAGGCTCGGGCTTTCGCTTTGAAGGCCTGCCCGCTGGCAACAGCTTGCCCACCCAGTGGCTGGACGCAGGCACCCGCGTCGTTCAAGGCAGCGTGCTCGTTCTCGGTCCCGAGCCCCTGTTGCCGCCGCAGCGCACCGTTCTGACCCATGTCGACACGCCCGAATTGCGCCTGTCCGTGGCCACCGACGGCCTGCGGCCGTTTGCGCCCGAAAGCCGCCAGTGAGGTCGCCATTGCCGCGCCGGGGCCTGCGCGCCCGAGGCTTCACATTGATTGAAGTGCTGGTGGCACTGGGCATCGTGTCCATCGCCTTGCTCGCCGGCGCGCAGGCCACGTCGGCGCTGACGCGCAACGCCCAGCGCCAGACCGACATGCTGCTCGGCCAACTGTGCGCCGAAAACGAGCTGGTGCGCATGCGCCTGTCGCGGCAGATGCCGCCCGTGGGCGACACCACGCTGCGCTGCGAGCAGGCAGGGCAGGCGTTCAACGTGACCCTGGTCGTGCGCCCCACGCCCAACCCCAGTTTCCGCCGCGCCGACGTCAAGGTCAGCGACGGCCGCTATCCGGTGCTGAGCATCACTTCCATCATTGGAAGATATTGACGTGAAGCACCCCCTGAGCCGCTTCGCGGTATGGACCGCCCCGTCTTTCCCCTCTCATCCTTCGGTGGAGGGGGGGGGCCGCCTAAGGG
>JAMNYN010000231.1 GCA_023622805.1 Pseudomonadota bacterium
GCAATTGCAATTCAGCCCGAAAAACTTCGGGATCTGGTGGCTGCTGCTTTGGGCGATCACGCCCGCAGCGTGACCGTGGCCCTGGGTGAAGTGACCGTCGAAGTGGCCGCAGCGCATTACCTGCAGGCCATGTCGGTGCTCAAGGATCACGCCGACTGCCGCTTCGAACAGTTGATCGACCTGTGCGGCGTGGATTACTCCACCTATGCAGAAGTCGGTCGCGACGGCCTGCGCTATGCCGTGGTGTCGCACCTGTTGTCCGTGAGCCTGAACCAGCGCGTGCGCGTGCGGGTGTTCTGCGCGGATGACGATTTCCCGGTGGTGGTTTCGGTGAGCGACCTCTGGGCTTCGGCCAACTGGTTCGAGCGCGAAGCTTTCGATCTGTTCGGTATCGTGTTCGACGGTCACAACGACCTGCGCCGCATCCTGACCGATTACGGCTTCATCGGCCACCCATTCCGCAAGGACTTCCCGCTTTCCGGCCACGTCGAGATGCGCTACGACGCCGAGCAGCGTCGTGTGGTCTACCAGCCCGTCAGCATCGAGCCGCGTGAAGTCACGCCGCGCATCATCCGCGAAGAGAAATACGGAGGCCTGCACTGAGGTGCTCCGCACCTTTGAGTAGACGCACATGGCTGAAATCAAAAACTATTCCCTGAACTTTGGCCCTCAGCACCCGGCAGCGCACGGCGTGCTGCGGTTGGTGCTTGAGCTCGACGGTGAGGTGGTCCAGCGCGCTGACCCCCATATCGGCCTGCTGCACCGGGCCACCGAAAAGCTCGCCGAGCACAAGACCTACATCCAGTCGCTGCCTTATATGGACCGACTGGACTACGTGTCCATGATGTCCAACGAGCACGCCTACTGCCTGGCGATCGAAAAGCTGCTGGGCATCGAAGTGCCCAAGCGCGCGCAGTACATCCGCGTGATGTTCGCCGAAATCACGCGCCTGCTGAACCACCTGATGTGGCTGGGTTCGCACGGCAATGACTGCGGCAGCTCGACCATCCTGATCTACACCTTCCGCGAACGCGAAGACCTGATGGACATGTACGAGGCGGTGTCGGGCGCGCGCATGCACGCGGCCTACTTCCGTCCCGGCGGCGTCTACCGTGACCTGCCCGAAAGCATGGCCCAGTACAAGGTCAGCAAGGTCAAGAACGCCAAGGCGATCGAACACCTCAACCGCAACCGCCAGGGCTCGCTGCTCGATTTCATCGACGACTTCACCCAGCGCTTCCCCAAGTGCGTGGACGAGTACGAAACCCTGCTGACCGACAACCGCATCTGGAAACAGCGTACCGTGGGCATTGGCGTCGTGACGCCCGAGCGCGCGCTGAACCTGGGCATGACCGGCCCCATGCTGCGTGGCTCCGGCATTGCCTGGGATCTGCGCAAGACCCAGCCGTACGAAGTCTATGCCGACATGGATTTCGACGTGCCCGTGGGCGTGACCGGCGATTGCTACGACCGTTACCTGGTGCGCGTCAACGAAATGCGCCAGTCCAACCGTATCATCAAGCAGTGCGTGGACTGGCTGCGTGACAACCCAGGTCCGGTGATCACCGACAATCACAAGGTGGCACCACCGGCTCGCGAATCCATGAAGTCCAACATGGAAGAGCTGATCCACCATTTCAAGCTGTTCACCGAAGGCTTCCACGTACCCGAAGGCGAAGCCTATGCGTGCGTCGAACATCCCAAGGGTGAGTTTGGTATTTACCTGGTGAGCGACGGGGCCAACAAGCCCTACCGCCTGAAGATCCGCGCGCCTGGCTTTGCCCATCTGGCGACGCTCGATGAAATGGCCCGCGGCCACATGATTGCCGATGCCGTGGCCATCATTGGCACCATGGATATCGTGTTCGGAGAGATTGACCGATGATGACTGAAGCGACTAAAGCGCGCTTTGCGCGCGAGGTGGCCAAGTACCCGGCCGACCAGAAACAATCGGCTGTGATGGCCTGTCTGTCCATCGTCCAGCAGGAAGAGGGCTGGGTCAGCGCCGAGAACGAGGCCATCATTGCCGACTACCTGGGCATGCCCCAGATCGCCGTGCATGAAGTGACCACGTTCTACAACATGTACAACCAGCAGCCCACAGGCAAGTACAAGCTCAACGTCTGTACCAACCTGCCGTGCCAGCTGCGCGACGGCTACAAGGCCTTGCACCATCTCGAGTCCAAGCTGGGCATCAAGATGGGCCAGACCACGGCCGACGGCATGTTCACGCTGCAGCAATCCGAGTGCCTGGGCGCTTGCGCCGACTCGCCAGTGATGCTGGTCAATGACCGCTGCATGTGCAGCTTCATGACCAATGACAAGCTCGACGAGCTGGTCGACGGCCTGCGCGCCGCGGAAGGTCAAGCATGAGTCGCGCTGCACAAGACGTTCTCGCCCGCTTCGCCGCCACCGGCAACGAGACCTGCTTCCACGACCGCCACATCGAGCCGCAGATCTATGCGGGCCTCGACGGCAGCAACTGGTCGCTCAAGGACTATGTGGCGCGCGGCGGCTATCAGGCCCTGCGCAAGATTCTGGCCCAGGACGGCGGCGAAGGCCTGACCCAGGACCAGGTGATTGCCACCGTCAAGGAATCGGGTCTGCGCGGCCGCGGCGGCGCGGGTTTCCCCACGGGCCTGAAGTGGAGCTTCATGCCCCGCCAGTTCCCCGGTCAGAAGCACCTGGTGTGCAACTCCGACGAAGGCGAACCCGGTACCTGCAAGGACCGCGACATCCTGATGTTCAACCCGCACATCGTGATCGAAGGCATGGCCATCGCGGCCTATGCCATGGGCATCACGCTGGGTTACAACTACATCCACGGCGAAATCTTCGAGGTCTATGACCGCTTCGAAGCCGCGCTGGAAGAGGCCCGCGCGGCCGGCTTTCTGGGTGACAACATCATGGGCAGCAGCTTCAGCTTCGAGCTGCACGCCCACCACGGTTTCGGTGCCTACATCTGTGGCGAAGAAACCGCGCTGCTGGAATCGCTCGAAGGCAAGAAGGGCCAGCCCCGCTTCAAGCCGCCGTTTCCAGCCAGCTTCGGTCTGTACGGCAAGCCGACGACCATCAACAACACCGAAACCTTCGCGGCCGTGCCCTGGATCATCCGCAACGGCGGCCAGGCCTACCTCGAATGCGGCAAGCCCAACAACGGCGGCACCAAGATCTATTCGGTCAGCGGTGACGTCGAGATGCCGGGCAACTACGAAGTGCCCATGGGCACGCCGTTCTCCAAGCTGCTCGAGCTCGCCGGTGGCGTGCGCAAGGGTCGCACGCTCAAGGCCGTGATCCCTGGCGGATCGTCGTCGCCCGTGCTGCCCGCTGATGTGATCATGCAGTGCACGATGGACTACGACTCGATCGCCAAGGCCGGCTCCATGCTGGGTTCTGGCGCCGTGATCGTGATGGACGATTCGCGCGACATGGTCGAGTGCCTGCTGCGCCTGTCCTACTTCTATTCGCACGAATCCTGCGGCCAGTGCACGCCTTGCCGTGAAGGCACGGGCTGGCTGTGGCGCGTGGTCCACCGCATTCAGAACGGCCAAGGCCGTCCCGAAGACATCGAGCTGTTGGACTCGGTGTCCGTGAACATCATGGGGCGCACGATCTGTGCGCTGGGCGACGCGGCTGCCATGCCGGTGCGCGCCATGATCAAGCATTTCCGCCCAGAGTTTGAAGCGAAGATCCAGAGCGCTTCCAAACAGTCCGCCACGGCGGCCTGATCGCGAGACAAGCATATGGTTGAAATTGAACTGGACGGTCAGAAGGTAGAGATTACCGAGGGCAGCATGGTGATGCATGCCGCTGAAAAGGCCGGTACCTACATCCCTCACTTCTGTTACCACAAGAAGCTTTCCATTGCGGCCAACTGCCGCATGTGCCTGGTGGACGTGGAAAAGGCGCCCAAGCCCATGCCCGCCTGCGCCACGCCGGTGACGCAGGGCATGATCGTGCGCACCAAGAGCGAAAAGGCCATCAAGGCCCAGCAGTCGGTGATGGAGTTTTTGCTCATCAACCACCCGCTGGACTGCCCGATCTGCGATCAGGGCGGCGAATGCCAGCTGCAGGACCTGGCCGTGGGCTATGGCAGCAGCTCCTCGCGCTACGAGGAAGAAAAGCGCGTCGTGCCCGTCAAGGATGTCGGCCCGCTGATTTCCATGCAGGAAATGACGCGCTGCATCCATTGCACCCGTTGCGTGCGCTTTGGCCAGGAAGTGGCAGGCGTGATGGAACTGGGCATGCTGCACCGCGGCGAGCACGCTGAAATCACCACGGTCGCTGGCGACACGGTGGATTCCGAGCTGTCGGGCAACATGATCGACATCTGCCCCGTGGGCGCGTTGACCAGCAAGCCTTTCCGCTACAGCGCCCGTACCTGGGAGCTGTCGCGCCGCAAGTCGGTCAGCCCGCACGATTCGACCGGCGCCAACCTGATTGTTCAGGTCAAGAACCACAAGGTGATGCGCGTTGTTCCTTTCGAGAACGATGCCGTCAACGAGTGCTGGATCGCCGACCGCGACCGTTTCTCCTACGAAGCCCTCAACAGCGCCGACCGCCTGACCCGTCCCATGCTCAAGCAGGGCGGCGAGTGGAAGGAAGTCGACTGGCAGACGGCCCTGGAATACGTGGCCAACGGCTTGCAGCAGATCAAGCAGGATCACGGCGCGAACGCCGTCGGTGCGCTGGTCAGCCCGCACAGCACGCTGGAAGAGCTGCACCTGGCCGGCGCATTGCTGCGCGGCCTGGGCAGCGACAGCATCGACCACCGTCTGCGCCACGCCGAGTTCGCACCCGCTGCCGGCGTGCAGTGGCTGGGCACGACCATCGCTTCGCTGTCGAAGCTGCAGTCGGCCCTGATCGTGGGTTCCAACCTGCGCAAGGACCATCCGCTGTTCGCACTGCGCATCCGCGAAGCAGTCCGCACGGGCGGCAAGCTGCACGCCATCAACGGTCGGGAATACGACTGGGCCATGCCCGTCGCCCAGTCCGTGGTGCATGCCGCCGACTGGGAACAGGCGCTGGCCGATGTGGCCGCCGCCGTAGCCCAGGAGAAGGGCATTGACGCGCCGGTGCTGCCGGCCGCGTCGAATGCACAGGCCGAGGCGATTGCCAAGGCCCTGCTGTCCGGCGAGCGCAAGGCGATTCTGCTCGGCAATGCCGCTGCCCACCATGCCCGTGCGTCCAGCCTGCTGGCCCTGGCACAGTGGATTGGCGCGCAGACCGGTGCCAGCGTCGGTTACCTGACCGAAGCCGCCAACACCGTGGGCGCGCAATGGGCCCGGGCCCAGCCGCAAGCCGGTGGCTTGAATGCGGGCCAGATGCTGGCCGCTGGCGGCCTCAAGGCTGCGCTGCTGATCAACACCGAACCCGCGTTCGACGCGGCCGCCGGTGCCAAGGGCCTGGCTGGTGCGCAAATGGTGGTCACGTTGAGCCCGTTCAAGGCCAACATGGACATCAGCGACGTGCTGCTGCCCATCGCCCCGTTCTCGGAAACTTCGGGTACTTTCGTCAATGCCGAAGGCCTGATCCAGAGCTTCCACGCCGTCGTGCGTCCGCTGGGCGAAACCCGCCCGGCCTGGAAAGTACTGCGCGTACTGGCCAATCTCATGGGCGTGCCTGGCATGGCCTACGAGACGTCCCAGGAAGTGCTGGCGCAAATCGTGCAAGGAGCGGAGCAGGTGCCTGCAGACATCTTGAACAATGCAGCGCTGGCGCCCTTGGCGGTGTCGCGCGATGCCATGGCCGAGCCGGTCGTGGCCAGCATTTACCAGCTCGACGGCCTGGTGCGCCGCGCAGCTTCCCTGCAATTGACGGCAGACGCCCGTCTGGCCCGTGACGGAGGTGCCGCATGATCGACGCCATCTACAACGGCGGCCTGGGCCTGGTGTCCGCCAGCTGGTGGGCCGCTGCGGTCTGGCCAGTGCTCTGGATTCTGCTGAAGATCGTCTGCATCGTGGCGCCGCTGATGGGCGCCGTGGCTTACCTGACGCTGTGGGAGCGCAAGCTGCTGGGCTTCATGCAGGTGCGCTACGGTCCCAACCGCGTGGGCCCCTTCGGTCTGCTGCAACCCCTGGCCGACGGCATCAAGCTGTTGACCAAGGAAATCATCCAGCCGACAGCCGCCAGCAAGGGCTTGTTCTTCCTCGGCCCCGTCATGGCCATCATGCCGGCCCTCGCGGCCTGGGTGGTGATTCCTTTCGGTCCCGATGTCGCACTGGCCAACGTCAACGCCGGCCTGCTGCTGATGATGGCGATCATGTCCATCGAAGTCTACGGCGTGATCATCGCCGGCTGGGCTTCGAACTCCAAGTACGCCTTCCTGGGTGCGCTGCGCGCTTCCGCGCAGATGGTCAGCTATGAAATCGCCATGGGCTTCTGCTTCCTGGTGGTGATCATGGTCTCGGGCAGCATGAACCTGACTTCCATCGTGCTGAGCCAAGGGCAGGGCATGGCGGCGGGCATGGGCGTGGGCCTGTTGTCCTGGAACTGGCTGCCGCTGTTCCCGATTTTCCTGGTCTACCTGATCTCCGGCGTAGCCGAGGTCAACCGCCATCCGTTCGACGTGGTCGAAGGCGAAGCCGAAATCGTGGCCGGCCACATGGTCGAGTACTCGGGCATGGGCTTTGCTGTCTTCTTCCTGGCCGAATACGCCAGCATGTGGCTGGTGTCGATTCTGGCCGTGCTGATGTTCCTGGGCGGCTGGTTGCCTCCTGTCGACGCGTTGTCCTTCATTCCCGGCTGGATCTGGCTGGCAATCAAGACCTTCTGCGTCGTGTCGATGTTCATCTGGATTCGCGCCACCTTCCCGCGCTTCCGTTACGACCAGATCATGCGTCTGGGCTGGAAGATCTTTATCCCGGTCACCTTGGTGTGGCTGGTCATCGTGGGTGCATGGTTGCACTCGCCATGGAATATCTGGAAATAAGCGGGGACACAAATGGCTGCTGTTGCTGCTACATCTTTCTCAATCAAGGATTTCTTCAAGAGCTTCATGCTCTGGGAGCTGGTCAAGGGCATGGCCCTCACGGGACGCTACACTTTTCGCCGCAAGGTGACGGTGGAGTTTCCCGAGGAAAAAACGCCCCAGTCACCGCGTTTTCGCGGCCTGCATGCGCTGCGCCGTTACGACAACGGCGAAGAACGTTGCATTGCGTGCAAGCTGTGCGAGGCCGTGTGCCCCGCGCTGGCGATCACCATCGAATCGGAAGTGCGCGATGACGGTTCGCGCCGCACCAGCCGCTACGACATCGACCTGACCAAGTGCATCTTCTGCGGCTTCTGCGAAGAAAGCTGCCCGGTCGATTCGATCGTGGAAACGCATATCTTTGAATACCATGGCGAAAAACGTGGCGACCTGTACTTCACCAAGGACATGTTGCTGGCCGTTGGTGACCGCTACGAAGCCGACATCGCTGCTGCTCGCGCAGCCGATGCCAAGTACCGCTGAAGCGGCGCCATCACCCAAGAAGATTTGATTCATGGACGCCAAAACTGCTTTTTTCTATCTGTTCGCGGTGGTGCTGCTGGTCGCAGCATTCCGCGTCGTCACGGCCCGCAATCCCGTGCATGCCGTGCTCAACCTGATCCTGGCCTTCTCCCAGGCCGCGGCCATCTGGCTGCTGCTCAAGGCGGAGTTCCTGGCCATCGCGCTGATCCTGGTCTACCTGGGCGCGGTGATGGTGCTGTTCCTGTTCGTGGTGATGATGCTGGACATCCGCATCGACGCACTGCGCCAGGGATTCTGGAAGCATTTCCCGCTGGCTGCCTTCATCGGCGCGTTGATCGTGTTCGAAATGGGCATGGTGCTCATGGGCGGCTTCAGCAGCATCGACGAACCCAAGGCGATTGCGACCACCGTGCTCAACGCGGCCGGTCAGATCGAGCCCTACTCCAACACCAAGGAGCTGGGTCGCCTGCTGTACACCGAATACCTGTATCCGATTGAAATCGCAGCCACGATTCTGCTGGTGGCGATGATTGCCGCCATTGCTCTGACCCTGCGCAAGCGCAAGGACAGCAAGGCGATCAATCCTTCCGAACAGGTGCGCGTGCGGGCTCAAGACCGCGTGCAACTGGTGAAGATGGCGGTCACCCGCCAGTCGCAGGTACAAGAGGGCGCAGGCGACGCAGCTGCGCAGGAGACAAAGGCATGACGCTCACACTCGGGCATTTCCTGACACTGGGGGCGATGCTGTTCGCCATCGCTGTCATCGGCATTTTTCTGAACCGCAGAAACCTCATCGTTCTGCTCATGGCCATCGAGCTGATGCTGCTGGCCGTGAACATGAACTTCGTGGCCTTCTCCCATTACCTGGGTGACATGCACGGCCAGGTGTTCGTGTTCTTCATCATGACCGTGGCGGCTGCGGAATCGGCGATTGGCCTGGCCATCTTGGTGTTGCTGTTCCGTAACAAGTCCAGCATCAACGCGGAAGACCTCAACACCCTCAAGGGTTGAGCGGCCGCAACTTGCAAGGTTCTCCAGAATGAGTCAAACCCTTTCCGCATCCACCCTGCTGGCCGTGCCCATGGCACCGCTGGTGGGCTCTGTGCTCGCCGGCCTGTTCGGCACGGCCTTCGGCGGCAACCGCATCGGCCGCGCAGCCAGCCATACGCTGACCATCCTCGGCGTGTTCATCGCTTTCGTCATCTCCGCGTTCACGCTCAAGAGCGTGGCCATGGACGGCGCCAGCTTCAATCAGACGCTCTACACCTGGATGCAGGTCGGCGGCCTGAAGATGGAAGTCGGCTTCATGGTCGACAGCATCACCGCCATGATGATGGTGGTG
>JAMNYN010000373.1 GCA_023622805.1 Pseudomonadota bacterium
CTTCGGCCACGCGTATCGGCCACCGGGAGAAGCGATCGACCAGGGTGCGATAGTGCTGCTCGGCGAGCAGCGTGGTGGGCGCGAGAAACGCGACCTGCTTGCCGCCCGTGACGGCGACGAAAGCCGCGCGCAGCGCGACTTCGGTCTTGCCGAAACCCACGTCGCCGCAGACCAGTCGGTCCATGGGCTGGGGGCTGATCATGTCCTGGATCACGGCGTGGATCGCGGCCTTCTGGTCGGGCGTTTCCTCGAAGCCGAAATCGTTGGCGAAGGTCTCGTAGTCCTGCGGGCTGTAGCGGAAGGCATGGCCTTGGCGCGCGGCGCGGCGGGCGTAGATGTTGAGCAGCTCGGCGGCCGAGTCGCGCACCTGTTCGGCGGCCTTGCGCTTGGCCTTTTCCCACTGATTGCCGCCCAGCTTGTGCAGCGGCGCATCTTCGGGCGACATGCCGGTGTAGCGGCTGATCAGCTGCAGCTGGCTCACGGGCACGTAGAGCACGGCGTCGCCGGCGTAGGCCAGGTGCAGGAATTCCTGCAGCGCCGGACTGCCGTCGGGGTTTTGCTGGCCCACGTCCATGTTGATCAGGCCCTGGTAGCGGCCTATGCCATGCTGGCTGTGCACCACCGGGTCGCCGATCTTGAGCTCGGACAAGTCCTTGATCAGCGCTTCGACATCGCTGACCTGTTCCTGCTTCTTGCGCCGGCGCGTGGTCGGGCCGGCCGCGAACAGCTCGGTTTCGGTGACGAAATCAATGCCTTGCGAGGCCCAGCGAAAGCCGGTGGCCAGCGGCGCCGTGGCGATGCCGACTTTTTCCGTCGAGTCGGCCTGGAACTCGGCCAGCGAGTCGAAGGCCGGCGGGTTGAGCTGCGAAGCGCGGAAGAAGTCCAGCAGGCTTTCGCGGCGGCCGTCGCTTTCGGCCAGCAGCAGCACGCGCTGGGGCGTCTGGCGAATATGGGCGTGCAGGCGTGACAGCGGGTCGTCGGCGCCGCGCACCACGGACAGGTCTTCCAGGGGCTGGAAATCGCTGGCATCGGCGCTGGCTTCGGCGCCGCCTTCCGCGGGCGGGCGTATGGCCAGTTGCGCATAGGGCTTGGCGCGCAGATAGAACTGCTCGGCGCTGAGGAACAGCGACTCGGGCGGCAGGGCCGGGCGCTCGGGGTCGCCCTGCACCAGGCGGTAGCGGTCCTTGGTGTCCTGCCAGAAGCGCTGGAAGGCCGGCTCCAGATCGCCGTGCAGCACCACGGTGGCCTGCTCGCCGAGGTAGTCGAAGACCGTGGCCGATTCCTCGAAGAACAGCGGCAGGTAGTACTCGATGCCGGCCGTGGCCACGCCATTGCCCATGTCCTTGTAGACCCGGCTGCGCGTCGGGTCGCCCTCGAGCAGTTCGCGCCAGCGGCTGCGAAACAGCGCGCGCGCGTCGTCGTCCATGGGGAACTCGCGCCCGGGCAGCAGGCGCACTTCGGGCACGGGGTAGAGGCTGCGCTGGGTGTCGGGGTCGAAGGTGCGGATGGAGTCGATTTCGTCGTCGAACAAATCCACCCGGTAAGGCACGGGCGAACCCATGGGGAACAGGTCGATCAGGCCGCCGCGCACCGCGTATTCGCCGTGGCTCACCACCTGCGAGACATGGGAATAGCCGGCCAGCGTGAGCTGGGCCTTGAGCTTGGCTTCGTCGAGCTTTTGCCGTACCTTGAAGTGGAAGGTGTAGCCGGCCAGAAAGCTCGGCGGCGCCAGCCGGTACAAGGCCGTGGTGGCGGGCACCAGCACCACGTCGGCACCGGTCGCATGGTCGTTCTGGCTGATGCGCCACAGCGTGGCCAGGCGCTCGCTGATCAGGTCCTGGTGCGGGGAAAACGTGTCGTAGGGCAGGGTTTCCCAATCGGGAAACAGTGCGCAGCGCAACTCCGGCGCGAAGAAGGCCAGCTCTTCCATCAGCCGCTGGGCATCGCTGGCATCGGCGGTGACGATGGCCGTCACGCGGCCAGCGGCCTTTTCGCGGGCTCCCACACGGGCCAGCAGCAGCGCATCGGCGCTGCCCACGGGGCGGGGGAGGGTGAATCGTTTGCCGGGGGTGAGTTTGGGCAGTTCCATGCGGTAAGTGGTTGGCGCCGAAGATGTGGTCTCAATAGGCTTGGCGCCGGTCAAGCCGGAAGCAGCAATTCTAGAATGACGCCCATGAACGATTCCATTGCGCCTCCGATAGCCCCATCTGCCGTATCTGCTTGCCTTGCCTCCGAGGCTCCGGCAGGGCCGCGTTTGTGGGCCTTCGTGCCCTGCGCCGGCGTGGGCGCGCGGGCGATCGCCGCGGGCCGGCATTCCGATCTGCCCAAGCAATACCAGAGCGTGGCCGGCCGGCCGCTGGTGCTGCACACGCTGGCGGCGCTGGCCGGCGTGGCGCGGCTGTCGGGCACGCTGGTGGGAGTGAGCGCGGGCGACCGCTTTTTCCAGACCTTGCCGGGCGCCTGGCAGGTCGCGGCCTGCGGCGGAGCGACGCGCGCCGACACCGTGCTCGGCGGCCTGGACGCGTTGGCGGCCCAGGGCGCGCAGGAGTTCGACTGGGTACTGGTGCACGACGCCGCGCGCTGCCTGCTCACGCCGGCCATGGTCGATCGCCTGATCGACGCCTGTCTGGAGGATCCCGTGGGCGGCCTGCTGGCCCAGCCGCTGGCCGATACGCTCAAGTCGGCCGTGGTCGAGGACGGCGTGGCGCGCGTGGCCGCAACGCTGCCGCGCAGCGACAAATGGCTGGCCCAGACGCCGCAGATGTTCCGCCTCGGGCCTTTGCGCCAGGCGCTGCAGGCCATGGGCGCGGCCGCCACCGACGAAGCCAGCGCCATCGAGGCCCAGGGCCTGCAGCCGCGCCTGGTCGTGGGCGGCGCGCAGAATTTCAAGGTCACCTATCCCGAAGACTTTGCGCTTGCCGCGGCCGTGATCGAGTCGCGCCAGCGCGAGCGCAACGGATAATCGGCTTTTCAAGTGCTTTGCGGAGTCGAGTCAACCATGTCTATTCAATTTCGTATCGGTGAAGGCTGGGATGTCCATGCCCTGGTGCCCGGCCGCAAGCTGGTGATCGGCGGCGTGGAAGTGCCCCACAGCATGGGCTTGCTGGGGCATTCGGATGCCGACGTGCTGCTGCACGCCATCACCGATGCGCTGCTCGGCGGCGCGGCGCTGGGCGATATCGGGCGGCACTTCCCCGACACCGACGCGCAGTTCAAGGGCGCGGATTCCGTGCAGTTGCTGGTCGAGGCCGCGCGGCGCGTGCGCGCCACGGGCCTGGAAATCGGCAACATCGACAGCACGGTGATCGCCCAGGCGCCCAAGCTCGCGCCGCATATTCCCGCCATGTGCGCGCGCATCGCGCAGGCGCTGGGGCTGGAGGCCGACCAGGTCAACGTCAAGGCCAAGACGGCCGAGAAAATGGGCCCGGTCGGTCAGCTCCAGGCCATGGAGGCCCGGGCGGTGGTGCTGCTGTTCAAGCCCGCTGCGGTGCGCGCGGAGGCAGCTGGCGCTTGATCTGCGGACGCTGCAGGCGTTGCTCCGGACCCTTGCCGTCGGGCAGGCTGGTGGCGCGCTGCAGCTGGATGTGGGCGGCCAGTCCGCCCGACGATGCGTTCGACAGAGCGAACACGCCGCCCATGCGCTGCACCGCCTTGTCCAGGTTGGACAAGCCCAGGCCGGCGCCGGCCGCGGCCGTGCGCGCTGAATCGCCGCGGAAGAACGGCTGGGTCAGGTGGGCCAGTTGCTCGGGCGGCACGCCGCGGCCATGGTCGCGGATGCGTATCACCACCCAATGCTCGCGGTCCTTGGCCGAGACTTCGACCTGGGTGGTGTCGGTGTCCGGGCTCTTGCCGTAACGGCGCGCGTTTTCCAGCAGGTTCGAGATCACGCGCGCCAGCTCCACTTCGTCGGCCAGCACGTACAGGCCTTCGGGCACGTTCATGCTGATCTGCAGTTCGCGGTGGTCCTGCACCGCGTAGACGCAGGAAGACACCACGGCATGCAGGTTGACGGTGGTCAGCGTGACATGGTCGGGGCGCGCATAGTCGAGGAACTTGTCGATGGTCGCGTCGAGCTGGACGATGTCGGCGACCATGTGGTCGCGCGCAACGTCGTCGGCCACGCTCATCTCGGTTTCCAGCCGCAGCCGTGCCAGCGGGGTGCGCAGATCGTGCGAAATGCCGGCCAGCATCACCGCCCGGTCCTGCTCCAGCTTGGAGAGCTTCTGGGCCATGCGGTTGAAGCCGATGTTGACTTCGCGGATCTCGCTGGTCACGGCCTCCTCGTCCAGCCGGCTGGCGTCGAAATCGCCATCGCGCACGCGATTGGCCGCATAGCTCAGCTGCTTGAGCGGCTGGTTGATGAGGCGGGCAATCACGGCGGCGCCCGCCAGCGACAAGGCCCCGGCCGTGATCAGCCAGACCAGCCAGGTACGCCCTCCTGCCGGACTGAAGCGCGATCGGTCCATCAGCAGCCAGTTGGGGTCGCCATTGATGGTGAAACCCACCCACAGGCCGGCCTCGCCATTGACGCTGCGCGCCACGATGGTGCCGGGCCCCAGGCGCGCCGTGAGTTCCGCGTTGAGCCGGGTGCCCAGCGCGCCTTGCTCCAGCAGCTCGAACTTGTCGTTCGGCTCGCGCGGCAGAATGCGCACGCCTTCCTGGTCGGCCATGGTCTTGATCAGCGACACGCGCGCAATCCCGTCGGCGTGCACCAGGGCGGCGCGGCTCAAGTTGACCAGCGAGGCCACCTGCTGCGCCGTGTGCAAGGTGCGCGGCTCGAATTCGAAGGCGCGCAGGGTTTGCAGCCAGGCCAGGATGGAGCCGATCAGCAGCAGCGCCAGCAGACAGAAAGTGCGCCAGAACAGGTTCAGGTTCAGGCGCGACCGGGCACCGCTGCGAGTGGTTGGATAGTCCAGGGGCGCCGGACTGGTGGCGTCAGGCGCTGGGGCAGAGGAAACGTTCATCGAGAAATTAGCGCCAGGCGGCAACAGCGGTGTAAGGTCCGGGCAAGAGTGGAAATCTTAGCCATTGCCGTCCGGCACGAACACATAGCCCACGCCCCAGACTGTCTGGATGTAGCGCGGAGCGGCCGGGTCTTCCTCGATCAGCTTGCGCAGACGCGATACCTGCACATCAAGGCTGCGGTAGATAGGCTCGAATTCGCGACCGCGTGCCAGCAAGGCCAGCTTTTCGCGCGACAGCGGCTGGCGCGGATGGCGCACCAAGGCCTTGAGCATGGCGAATTCGCCCGTGGTCAGCGGCAGCTCTTCGCCGTTCTTCTGCAGCACGCGCGTGCCCAGATCGAAGCTGAATGGGCCGAAGCTGACGATTTCGTTGTCGCCCGAAGGTGCGCCCGGCGCTTCCTGCGGTGGACGGCGGCGCAGCACGGCGTGGATGCGTGCCAGCAGCTCGCGCGGGTTGAAGGGCTTGCCCAGGTAGTCGTCGGCGCCCACTTCGAGGCCTACGATGCGGTCCACATCTTCGCCCTTGGCGGTGAGCATGATGATGGGCGTGCGGTCGTTGGCCGCGCGCAGGCGCCGGCAGATCGACAGGCCGTCTTCGCCAGGCATCATCAAGTCCAGCACGATCAGGTCGACGGTTTCGCGCAGCAAAATGCGGTTGAGCGCCTTGCCGTCTTCGGCGATCATGATCTCGAAGCCTTCCTGCGTGAGGTAGCGGCGCAGCAGATCCCGGATGCGCGCGTCATCATCGACGACCAAAATCTTGTCGGTGCGGTTGGTCTGTGTGGCCATTTTTGGTCCTCGGTCCTATTTGTAACAGAGCCCATTCTGACCATCTTGAAGCCGAAAATACGGCTTTGGGGTCAAACTTTGACTAAATGTTACAAGTGTTGCCGTGCCGCCGAGGTCGTATCCTCTGGGCTTACAGAAGCTGACGATGTCGGATGCTAAGGTAGGCCGCAGGCCTGCAGCCATACGGCGGCGGGTAATTCCCTCATCAGGAGAACGCATGAAGAAATTGTCCCAATGGATTGTGGTCGGCGCGCTGTGCGCCGGGGCTTCCGTGGCCGGAGCGCAAACGTCGCCGCCGCTGCTCAATGTGCTCCAGCTGTCCAGCACGGGGACCGTGGAAGTGACCCAGGACCTGCTGGTCATGACCCTGGCCGCCACGCGCGAAGGCAGCGATGCGGCCAGCGTGCAGTCGCAGCTGCAGAAGGTGTTGGACCAGGCATTGACCACCGCCAAGCGGCAGGCCCAGCCCGGGCAACTGGACGTGCGCACCGGCAGCTTCGGCATCTACCCGCGCAACAACAAGGACGGCAAGGTGACCGGCTGGCAGGGCCGGGCCGAGTTGATCCTGCAGGGGCGTGACTTTGACCGCATCACGCGCACGGTCGCGCAAATCGACGGCATGCCGGTGAGCCAGACCGGCTTCGGTCTGTCGCGCGAAGCCCGCGAAAAAGTCGAGGGCCAGGCCCAGTCCGAGGCCATCAGCCGCTTCCAGTCCAAGGCCAAGGAGCTCGCTCAGGCCTTCGGCTTTGCGCAATACACGGTGCGCGAAGTCTCGGTGAACAGCAACGACATGGCTTTTGCCCCGCGCATGAGCATGATGGCCAAGGGCATGAGCGCCGACGCCGCGGCCGCGCCCATCCCCGTCGAGGCCGGCAAGGCACAGGTGGTGGTGAATGTGTCTGGCTCGGTGCAGATGGTGAAGTAGGGCTCTTATCGGCAAGTTCCCTGTCGTTCACGTCATCAAGAAGCTATCCCGCTTCACCCCTTGTGGATGCGCCTGGCGCGCACAGGGCGCGGGCTGGCCGCAGTGCCGAAGGACACGGAGGCTTCGTGATCTGACTCGCCGCGGTTGTTCGAGCGTAGCGCCGGGGGCGCTTAGCCGTAGGCGCGAAGCGAGTTCCGCGGCGCAGCCCGTAACCGAGCACGGCAGGTTGCCCGGAGCGAAGCGCAGGGACGCAGTAACCAGGGGCGCATTCTTTTGCTTCGTTTTCTTGTGCGAGCAAGAAAATGAAGTCGGCTGCCGGGCCGAGACCCGGCCCCTGCCCGCGGCAACGGCATGAAGTCAAAACAGGCCGAATGCCCCGCTTCAACGACGCAGGCGAAAGCCTATTGCGCCGCCCAGCCCCCATCCATATTCCAGGCCACTCCACGCACATTGGCCGCCGCCGGCGAGCAGAAGAACACCGCCAGGCCGCCGAGCTCCTCGGGCGTGGTGAACTGCAGCGAAGGCTCCTTCTCGGACAGCAGCTGGCGTGTCGCCGCTTCGACGCTGATGCCTTGTTCGGCCGCCTTGGCGTCGACCTGTTTTTGCACCAGAGGCGTGAGCACCCAGCCGGGACAGATGGCGTTGCAGGTGATGCCGGTGGTGGCGTTTTCCAGCGCACAGACCTTGGTCAGTCCGACCAGGCCGTGCTTGGCCGCGACATAGGCGGACTTCTGCGCCGAGCCGACGAGGCCGTGCACCGACGCGACGTTGATGATTCGGCCCCAGCCCTTGCCGCCATCGGCCGCCTGCATGGCCGGCAGCACCAGACGTGTGGTGTGAAAGGCGCTCGACAGATTGATGGCCAGGATGGCGTCCCAGCGTTCGGGCGCGAAGTCCTCGATGGGCGCGACGTGCTGAATGCCGGCGTTGTTCACCAGAATGTCGATCTGGCCGAAATTGCGCATGCTGTAGTCGATCATGTCCTCGATGTCGGCCACCCGCGCCATGTCGGCACCGTGATAGGCCACCTTGGCGCCGGTCGCATGGCCCGCGGCCTGGACTTCGGCGCGCGGCCCGTCGACATCTCCAAAACCGTTGAGCACGATATTCGCGCCCTGTTGAGCGAGGGCCTTGGCGATGCCCAGGCCGATGCCGCTGGTGGAACCAGTGACAAGAGCAGTTTTGCCTTTCAGCATGGAAGGTCTCCGAATGAATTACGATGCTAGCGAGCATTATCGAACCGTGCTCTTGGATTGTGCCCCCATGAATCAACCTACGCTGAACTACGTACTGTGCCCTGGTGCCGCAGCCGCGCCTCAGGGCGCGGGGGCCACGGCGAGCCCATTGCAGGCTTTGCCCGAGGCCGGCGCGCACCGCATGGCCTATTGGGAGTGGAATGCCACCGGCAACCCCCACCACCCGCATGCCCTCATCTGTGTGCACGGCCTGTCGCGCCAGTCGCGAGATTTCGATGTGCTGGCCCAGGCGCTGAGCCGCCACATGCGCGTGATCTGCCCCGATGTCGTCGGACGTGGCCATAGCGACTGGCTGGCCAACCCCATGGAATACGGCCTACCGCGCTATGCGAACGACATGCTGGCCCTGGTCGCGCAACTGCATGCCGCCAGCCCGCTGACCACCCTGGACTGGGTGGGAACGAGCATGGGCGGCCTGATCGGCATGATGCTCGCCGGCCAGGAGAAACAGGCTTTGCCCGTGCCTATCCGGCGCCTGGTGCTCAACGACGTAGGCCCCAGCATCCAGTGGCAGGCCTTGCAGCGCATTGGCGAATACCTGGGCCAGCCCCTGGTCTTCACTTCGCTGCAGCAGGCGGCCGACACGCTGCGCCTGATTTCCGCCGGCTTCGGGCCGCACTCCGACCAGCAGTGGCTGGACTTGACCGCGCCCATGCTCAAGCCGCGCCTGGAAGGCGGGCTGGAACTGCATTACGACCCGCGCATCGCCACGCCGTTTCGCGCGATGACGCCCGAGATGGCCCAGGCCGGCGAGGCCTGGATGTGGGCGGTCTATGACCGCATCCAGGCGCAGACCTTGCTGATTCGCGGAGCGCAGTCCGACCTGTTGACGGCCGAGACCGCCCTGGCC
>JAMNYN010000761.1 GCA_023622805.1 Pseudomonadota bacterium
GTATTTCGGCAGCATGGCGGACCGCCACGGCCGCAAGAAAACGCTGTTCGTGACCATCATGCTGATGGCCTTGGGTGTGCTGCTCATCACCATTTGCCCGCCCTACAGCCAGATCGGCATTGCGGCGCCCATCATCTTGCTGGTGGGCCGGCTGTTGCAGGGATTTTCGCTGGGCGGAGAGTTCGGCGCCGCGACCACGCTGGCCATGGAGTCCAGCTCCAAGGGCTCGCGCGGTCATGTGGTGAGTTGGCAGACGGCCTGCCAGGGCGCTGCGACGCTCGCCGGTGCGCTGGTTGCCTTCCTGCTCACCAAGTACATCCCGCCCGAGCAGTTCCAGTCTTGGGGCTGGCGCATCGGCTTTGCCATCGGCCTGAGCATTGCGCCGGTCGGTTTGTACATCCGTGCGCAGATGTCGGAGACGCTGGACACCACCCGCAGTGCCGCCGCAACGCCGCTGACCGATCTGTGGAAGGACTATCGCCGTCCGGTGGTGCTGGGCATTCTGATGATGCTGCTCAATTCGTCGCTGCTGTACATCGTGGTGCTGTACATGCCGACCTATCTGATGCAGCAACTGCATTTCCCCAGTTCCACCTCCTACCTGGCCAGCATGGTTGCCAGTGCGGTGCTGCTGATCGTTGTGCCGTTCTCGGGAATGCTGGCCGACCGCCTGCCGCGGCGCAAGCCCATCCTGCTGGTCACCATGCTGCTGCCGCCCCTGCTGGTCTATCCGCTGTTCAGCATGCTCTCGAACACGCAGGCGCTGTGGGAAGCCTTGTTGCTGCTGGGCGGGATGATGGCCATCGCCTCGATTGGCAGCGGCGCCTTCCTGCTGCTGCTGCTGGAAGCCTTTCCGGCAAAAGTGCGGGCCAGTGCGCTGAGCATCATCTATAGCTTCGGCGTGTCCGTGGTCGGTGGCTGTGCCCAGTTGCTCGTGACCTGGCTGATCCGCGTCAGCGGCGATCCGCTGGCGCCGGCCTGGTTCCTGATGGCCTGCGGTGCGATCTCGTATTCGGCGCTGCTGTTGTTTCGCGAAAACAAAGCCGCCTGAAGTTCCGGCCTGCGCCTGCGGGCGCCGGACCTTGGGCTGGCGCCGACTTTCGCCAGCCTTTTTTCACAATGCAGAGGTCTTCCCATGCAAGCCCGAACCGTCATTTTCAGTGCCAAGAAAATCATCACCATGAACCGCAGTCGCCCTGAGGCGACCCATGTCGCCGTGCGCGACGGTCGCATTCTGGCGGTCGGCATCTATGACGAAGTCAGCGGCTGGGGGCCGGCGACCCTGGACGACACGTTCGTCGACAAGGTCCTGATGCCGGGATTCGTCGAAGGCCACGCCCATTTGCTCGAAGGCAGCATGTGGGACCACACCTATGTAGGCTACTTCGACCGCCGCGACCCTAACGGCAAGGTCTGGCCGGGTCTGCAGTCCATTGCTGCGGTGGTGGAGCGGCTGACGCAGGCCCAGGCGGAACTGGACGACCCGCAGCGGCCGCTGATCGGCTGGGGTTTCGATCCCATTTTCTTCGGCGACGGCCCGCGCATGACGGCCCGGGACCTGGACCGTGTGTCGCGTGAGCGTCCGGTGGTGGTGCAGCACATGAGCAACCACCTGCTCAACGTCAATCACGCCACGCTCGCCGCCGTGGGCATGGGGCGTCACACGGCCATCGAAGGCGTGCCCAAGGACGAGAGCGGCGAGCCCACGGGTGAGCTGCAGGAGTTCGCCGCGATGTTCCCCGTGCTCCAGCTGATGACTGAAAAAGCGGGTTTCAGCCTGGGCGAGAACAAGAACACGGCCTGGAACTTCGCGCACATCGCGCGGCGGGTCGGCATCACGACGTCGACCGACCTGGCCAACCCCTTGACCGAGACCGGTGTGGCCAACCTGCGTGCGGCGACCGATGACCCGGCCTTCCCCATCCGCCTGATGCCGGCCTTCGCGCCTTTGCTGTTCAAGGGCGAGGAGGGGCCGGCTCACCTCCAGGCGGCCTGCGCGCACAACACCGACAAGCTGCGCTTTGGCCTGGTGAAGCTGGTGCTCGACGGCTCCATCCAGGGCTTTACCGCGCGCCTGCGCTGGCCGCATTACTACCGTAATCCGGGCAACACTGGCTCCAGCGGCAACGGCCTGTGGCTGCTGCCGCCGTCGCAGGTCGCCAGCCAGATCGCGAGCTACCACCGCGAAGGCTTCCAGGTGCATATGCACACCAATGGCGACGAAGCCTCGGAAGTGGCGATTGACGCGGTCTCGCAGGTGCTGGCCATGCACCCGCGCCAGGGCCACCGGCATACGCTGCAGCATGCCCAGATGGTGGATGGGGCCCAACTGGCGCGCATGGCCGAACTGGGCCTGTGCGCCAACTTCTTCAGCAACCATATCTATTACTGGGGCGACGCCCACTATGCCAAGACGATGGGGCCGGAACGGGCGCAGCGCATGAATCCCGCGGCGACCGCCTTGCGCTGTGGCGTGCCGTTCGGCATGCACTCGGATGCACCGGTGACGCCACTGGGACCCTTGTTCACGGCCTGGTGCGCGACCAACCGGCTGACCCTGTCGGGGCGTGTGCTGGGCGAGAGCGAGCGCATTGGCGTCGCGGATGCCTTGCATGCCATCACGCTGGGTACGGCCTGGACGCTCAAGATGGACCATGAAATCGGCAGCATCGAATGCGGAAAGTTCGCGGATTTCGCGGTGCTGGAAGACGATCCGCTGGCCGTGGCGCCCGAGCAGCTCAAGGATGTGCGAGTCTGGGGCACGGTGCTGGGTGGCCGCGTCATGCCCGCGCACCAGGCATGACGGCCGCGCTGCACCCCACACAGCTGACGGTGATCGGAGGCTTCCTGGGCGCGGGCAAGACCACGCTGCTCAACCACCTGCTGGCCAGCGGTCTGAGCGAGCGCACCACATTGCTGATCAACGACTTCGGCAGCGTGAACATCGACGCGGACGCGATTGCCTGGCGCAGCGGCGAAGTCATACAGCTGACCAACGGCTGCATGTGCTGCAGCGTGGGTGGCGACTTTTCCCAGGCGCTGCTGCGCGTCATGGCGCAAAGCCAGCCGCCCGAGCGCATCATCATCGAGACCAGCGGTGTCTCCGACCCTTGGAAGATCGCCCAGGTCGGCCTGACCGGGCAGCGCCTGCGCCTGGACGCGGTGATCGTGCTCGCGGATGCCGCCACGGTGCGCCAGCATGCGCGCGACCGCTACGTAGCCGACGTCGTGTTGAGCCAGCTGCGCGCCGCCGACATGCTGGTACTGAACAAGACCGATTTGATCAGTCCGGAGCAAGGCCGCGAACTGCGCGCCTGGCTGGCCGCCGCCGCGCCGCGTGCATCCATTCTGGACGCGGTGAATGGCGTGGTCCCGCCGGACGTTCTGCTGCACACGCTGCGGGAGGAGGGCGCAGGCCGTGGCAACGGTGCGCTGCTGGGCCAGGCCCGGGGCTGGCAGGTTGCGCGGCACGACGATGTGTTTTTCCGCTGGCAATTCACGGGTCCCGGCCTGTGGGACGCAGGGCGCCTGCGGCAGGTACTCGATACCCTGCCCGCCGAAGTCCTGCGTCTCAAAGGCTTCTTGCGCTTGTCCAGTGCGCCCGAGCAGTGGCAGATACTGCAGTGGGCCGGCCGGCGTTGGCAGCTGACGCCGGTGCCGGGGCCGCGCGCAGACGGCGATGCCCAACTGGTGGCCATAGGGGCGCCCCGGGATTTCGACAGCCGGGTGCTGGACCAGGCGTTTGCGCCGGTGGATCCCCATCCAACGGGTGGCATCTTTTCATGGCGACCCGCGTTGTCTGCGGCCGCTGGCCCAGAAAGCTAGGTTCATTTCAGCCGTCGCAGTGTGGGTGCTCAGTCCAGCGTGATTTCCACTTCAGTTTGCCCCGACCGGCTGTGGATGGCCAAGGCCGCCTGGATGGCGCGGGCACGTTCGTGCAGGGCCAGCAGCCCCTTGCGCATGGGCCGGGCCGTGTCAAAGCCCACGCCGTTGTCGACGATGCGGATCACCACGATGTGCCCATGGGCCTTGGCCACTATGCGCAGCTGGCTCGCATGGGCGTGCTGCAGCACATTCGACAATGCTTCGAACACCATGAACTGCAGGTGCCGCATGCCGGTCGCATCCAGGCCCTTGACGGGCGCGATCTGGTCCACATCCCAGGACAGGGCGATATCGGCCGCCGACAGCTTGGGCTCGAGCCGGTAGCGCAGGTTGGCCAGCAGGCCCGTCACATCGCCCGCGGGCAGGTGCATGACGTCGATCGACAGCTTGATCTGCTCCAGGGAGTCGCGCAGCGTCTGCAGCACCTCATGGTTGCTGGACTTGCCCGATTGCAGCTGGCGGATGGCCGTGCTGATATAGGCGCCGACTCCGTCGTGCAGGTCCCGCAGAATGCGCGTGCGCTCGTTGACCCGCTCCTGTTCGCGCGCCAGCAGCTCCACCTGCGCGTAACTGGTTTGCAGTGCCCGCTCCTTGCTGGCCACCTGCGCTTCCATGGTGGACAGAAGGTGGAATACCTGTGCGTTGGCTTCTCGAAAGCGCCGCAGGACGATGTACAACAGCAGAAAGCCGAAAACCAGCGAGGAGTAGCGCATCAGCGTGTTGCCCCCCAGCGTCATCTGCATGCGGAACACCGCCCAATCCCGTATGCCCACGCACATATTGAGAACCAGTGTTGCCGCAATCCAGCGGTGCAGTGGAGACCCCTCGCGCACCGCGGCCCAGCAATACTCCACCACGAAGGCCAGCGCCACGAGTCCCAGGCAGGCATACCAGGCGGTCAGCATCCACAAAGAGCCCCATTGGGCCCCGACAGCGCAAGGGATTCCGGTGAGCAGCAAGGCCTGCAGGGCCCGCTCCAGGTACGGCCCGCTGAAGCGCCCGCGCCAGCCCACCGCCATGGCGCTGAACATCAGCATGGCCGCAACCCAGACGCCGATCGCTTCGATCGACAGGATGTCCCACCAGAATCTAGGCACGGGCGGCGACGCCTGCAAGGTGCCGCCCACGCGCAGGCTCCAGGCATATTCCGCGACGGCCGCGAAGAGGTAAAGCGGCTCTCTGCGTTTGCCGGGTGAGGTCGGATCCACCTGGGTCCACCACAGCGCCAGGGCCACGCTGCCCATCAGCAGGCCGACGATGACCACCACGCGCGTGCCCGTGACGCGCTGCAGGTATTCCGCGTCGTACAGGGGCATGACTTCATCGCGCGTCCCTACCCAGGGGGCGGCCACGCCTGCACGCCGGGCGTGGTCGGCCCGAATCCGCACCTGGAGCTGGTTGTCGTGTCCTAGCACTCCGGCGGGAATGCTCATGATGCGTGGAATCTGGGCGTAGTCATCGCCGTCGAACTGTTGGAGGTCTCCGCGGCGGTCGAGCAGGTTGCCGTTGAGCCGCACTTCGTAGGCGTTGCCCAGGCGGATAAAGTACAGCAGCACGGGCTCATTGGGCAGTTCAGCCAGCGGCAGGGACATCTCGAAAACCGCATGCCCCTGGGCGCCCTTGTGCCAGATGTCCCACACATAGGGCAGGGTGGCGTCGACCGACTGCACGCTGCCGCCGATCTCTATGCTGGCCCGCGCCTGGGTCAGCAGCAGGGGCTCGGCCTGTGCGCTGCCCGCTATGCCCAGCCACAGCAGCAGCCACCAGCAGCATCCGCGCAGCCAGAGCGGCGGCATGCGAAACACCATGTACATGCCCCTGTCAGCCCTGCGAAGGGATGGAATAGCCGGGCAGCAAGCCCATCTTGGCGGCCTCGAACACGGCTTCGTTCTTGGAGTGCACCGCCAGCTTGCCGTAAAGACTCTTGATGTGTGAGCGCACCGTGTGCACGCTCACGCTTTGCAGGCGGGCGGTTTCCGCATAGGAAAACCCGCGCGCGATCAGCTCCAGAACCTCCTGCTCCTTGCCCGACAGCACCACCTGCACCGGCAGCTGAATGCCCGCCGGGGCGCTTTCCCTGGCGGGTGCGGCGGCGGGCTCCGGTGAGCGCGTGGCGTGCAGGCTCAGGTACTTGGACAGGACGCGCCTGGCAATCATGGGCGAAATGGGCGATGCGCCCTGCTTCATCTCCACAATCGAGTCCGCCACATTCTCCGGTGTGGAGTCCTTGTGGATGTAGCCCAGCGCACCGGCCTCGATGCTGGCCAGCACATTGTCCTCGTCGCCAAACATGGAAATCACCAAGGGCTCGCATTGGGGGTATAGCTGGCGCGCATAGCGGATCACTTCCAGCCCGCTGCCATCGGGCAGGCCCAGGTCCACCAGCAGGACATCCACGCCGTGCCCGGCATCCTGCAGCCAGGCGCGTGCTTCGGCCACGCTGCCCAGGCTACCGACCAGGGCCAGCTGCTCGCAACGGGACACGCTATCCGCAAAAAACTCGCGCGTCTGCGAGTCGTCTTCCACTATCAGCACACGCCACATTGCAGTCCCCTTGCCCCAAAAATGGTGCATTTGTGTAACTCATAGGCAGCATAAGCGCAGCCCGCGAAAATGCCCAGCGTGGTGCACCGCATGAATGGGGGAGGTGCAGCCGTGAGGGCCTCGCCCCCCATATTCATGTGATGCACTTTGTCACAAGTGGCGGCCCAATCTGCGGAAGCGGGGGAGGGCGCAAAGCCCGAGGACCGCTGGTAGCAACTCCTTGGGGAAACACATATGACGATCCAACTCAACAAACTCGCCTTCGCGCTGGCCGGCGCGGCCATGCTTACCGTCGCCGGCTGCGGCGGCGACAGCAGCAGCGGAGGCAGCGGAGGCGGCGCTGTCGTGCCGCCGGTCGCCACCACGGCCAGCGTGTCCGCGACTGTGATCGATGGCGCGATCGAGAATGCCACGGTCTGTCTGGATACCAACCTCAACGGCAGCTGTGACAGTGGCGAGCCTTCGGGCAAGACCAATGCCGCGGGCGGCGTCACGCTGGAAGTGCCGCTGGCCGATCTGGGCAAATACCCCCTGGTCGCCATGGTGGGCACCGATGCCAAGGATGCCGACACCGGCCCCGTGACCACCGCCTATACGCTCACGGCCCCTGCCGACAAGGCGCTGGTCATCAGCCCATTGACCACCTTGGTCCAGGCCTATCTGGACAGCACTGGCGGCAGCAGTGCCGACGCAGCTGCTGCCGTGCAGGCGAAACTGGGCCTGAGCACTTCGGCTTTCGACGATTTCACCAAGGATGCAAGCGACAGCGGCAAGCTCGCCGGCACGCTGGCGCGCCTCATCGTGGTGACCACGCAGCAACAGCTGGCAGCGACCGAAGGTGCACTGGACACGGGCAGCAAGCCGTTGACTGCGGCGCAGATCACCGCCGCCATCAATGCGCGCCTGATCGATTTGCTGCCTTCGCTGGCTCTCCAGGTGCTCGATGATCCGACGCTGAGCGATCCGGCGCTGTCCATTGCCGCGAAACAGGCGAAGATGGCGGCTGCCGCCACGGAGATCGCCAGTGCATCGGGCCTGAGCAAGGACAATATCGGCACAGTCATCGCCAGCCTGGACAAGAATGCGCCAGCCGGCCCGGCCGACGAAACCGCGGTCGCCACCGTGAGCCTGCGCTGGTTCAGCTTCACCAACCTCAGCAACTACTTTCTGCGTGCCTTCGAGGCCACAGCTACGCAAAATACCCCCGACGCGAACGGCAAGACCCATTACACCGAAGTCCGCGAACAACAGATCGATGGCGTGCTGACTGAATGGGGCATGGGCGTCAACAACTGGGTACGTCCGCAGATCTACTGGACCGGCTCCGAATGGTTTGACTGCCCGACCACGTTCGAGCAGGAGTCCACCCGGCCCAACGCCGCTGGCGAGACGGAGTCCTTGTATTGCAACGCGATGAAGAGCCGTTCCACGCGCAGCAACAAGGACATTTCCGGCAGGAAGATGATCGACGTGGTGCGCGAAATCCGCGCCTACCCCTTCGCTGACTCGGCGGGCGGCAGCTTCGCGAACTGGGGTCCCAATCCCGAGGACTCCGGGATCCAGTCGCTGCTGGGCGCGACGGTGTTTCCCGCGGGCTCGGTGCTGAGCTACCGCTCGGTGGTCGACCTCGGCGGTACCGAGTACTACAACCGTGGAACCCGGGCGCGGATTCCGCAGGAAAACGACCCGATGAATCCCAATTCGTCGACATGGCGCAGCGTGCCGCTCGATCTGTTCGTGGGCTGGAACAAGGGTGACTTCGCCGGCCCGACCGATGTGCACGGCAATAATACGTTCGTGCTGCTCAACCGCGACTACAAGAAGCTCGATGGCGCCGCGGCCTACAAGCGCTACATGGTGGGCTTCGAAGCCGCGACCCAGAAAGCGCGCTTCTACCAATGCGAAGGCGATATGACTTCGCGTCTCGAGACTCCGCCGCGCAACAGTACCTTGTTCATCAACAGCAAATCCACCTGCGCTCCCATCCTCGACACCACCTACACCATTGCCGCCCAGGGGGATGGCAAGGTGCTGCGCTTCGCCGCGGAGCCGGCGCAGATCAGCGACGCCAACTTCCAGAACAACCGCCTGTTTGTCGAACGCAGTGGCGTCACCTATGTCGGGTTCAAGGACAAGCCGCTGACCAGCAAGCAGCAGCGCCTGAACGGTCCCGCGGCCGAGTCGCTGCTCGCGCAACTGGGACTCGACTGACCACCTGGCCGACCTGCCAAGGCGGGAGGCCTTGGCCCGGTGGGGGCCAGGACGCAAAAGCCACGCAGACCCAGGCCTGCGTGGCTTTTTGCTTGTTGCCCGGAAATCCATGCCG
>JAMNYN010000199.1 GCA_023622805.1 Pseudomonadota bacterium
ACCCATTGCGTTGATGACCCGGTAGTTGATGACCGGGCCGCTGCTGCCCTGCTGGGTGCTGAAATTCATGCCGCTGGGCAGGTCGACTTCGGCATTGACCTGGTAGCCGCTGCCCGTGCCCGCAGCGCTGGACTGGCCGTACTGCAGGGCCAGACTGGCAGTGCCCGTGCCGCGCATGGCCTGGTTGATGGCGATGTCGTTGTGCGCCTTCAGCGTGAGCTTGTTGGCCGACCAGGAGACATTGTCGTTGACGGTGATATTGCCGACGTCCGTGCCACCGGCCGCCGTGGCGATGGTGATATCGGTGGTCTTGAGGTTGTTGCTCAGCGCGGTGCCGGTGATGTCGCCGCCCGACGCCGCGATGGTGTAGTTCGTCGGGTCGATCAACCAGCTGCCGGTGATGCCCTGCGGCGCGGCCGTGGTGATCTGCGCAGCGTTGTACTTCACGTTGGCCGCCGAGGTCTCGATGAAGCCGCCATTGCCGCCGCCGGGCGCGCTCGCGTCCAGCGTGCCGCCCACGCCCACCGTGCCCGACTGCATGTCGCCGAGCAGCTTGATGGTGCCGCGGCGGTTGTCTATGGTCTGCGCCTGCACCACACCGGTGTTGTTGACCAGCGTATGGAGCAGATCGCCGGCCGCCTGCGCCGTCATCAGCACCTGGCCGCCATCGGCCTGAATCATGCCTCCGTTGTGGACCAGCGCATTCACCGCGCCCTGGTCCACGCTCAGGTTGAGCAGGCCGTCGCCGGCCACATCCAGCGTCACCGCCTGGCCCGCGGCCAAGGCGACCGTGCCCATGCGCGCGGCGATCACACCGGTGTTGCTGACATTGGCGCCCAGCAGCGCGACATAGCCACCGGGCGCGTTGATGCGGCCCTGGTTGCTCACGCCTGCCGTGCTGTGGCCCGAGAACTGGTAGCGCCCGGCCATGAAATCACCGTCCGTCAGGTTCAGCGTCGAAGCGACCAGGCCGCCGACGTTCACCGATGCACCGGGGCCGAACATGATGCCGTTGGGGTTGACCAGGAACACCTTGCCATTGGCCGACAGGCTGCCCAGGATGCTCGACGGGTCCCCGCCTACGACCCGGTTGAGTGCCACCGCATTGGCATTGGGCTGTACGAAGCGCACGGCCTCGCCGGCGCCGATGTTGAAGCTCTGCCAGTTGATCGCCGCGTTCTGGCTGCCCTGCACGATGGTGGTATTGCCCGCCGCCGAGGCAATGCTGGCCGAGCCGGCAGTGACCACGCCGCCGGTCGGATTGGCCAGCGCCGCCCCACCCCAGCCCAGGCACAGCGCGGCGGCCAAGGCCGTCACCGCGAAATGGCCCGGTCCGCTACTGCTGGAAGAGACTTTCTTGCCCCCGCTGACCGCGGTTTCCGCGACAGCGACGTAGGTGCCGAGCTTATCGCTCCAGAGTGAGCGGTAGATGTGGTTCATGGCTGGCGATCAGAGAAAAATGTGCGGCCGGCGTGGCTGCGGGAAGCCCAATAGGATGCGGTGCGAATGGGCGATCAGAAGTACTTGACGCCTTGCAGCCAGAAGCGGCTGCTGGCTGGCGGTGCGGACGTGGCCTGGGCGCTGCCTATGGTGTGGGCGTAGAACGCCTTGACCACGAAATTGCTGCCCACGACCCAGTTCACGCCTACGCCGCCGCCGCTGAGCGTGCGGCGGTTGTCCGCCGTGGTCCAAGGCTTGCGGCTGATCCGGGCCGTGCCGGTATCGACAAAACCGACGAGCTGCAGCTGACCCGGGAGGTAGGCCGTGAGCTGGTTCAGGTTGTAGCGCGCCTCGACCGAGAGCACGTAGGCCTCATCGGCCTGGGTCTCGCCTTCGGGATAGGCGCGCACGGCAGCGGCGCCGCCCAGGGCCATCTTCTCGGAGGCATCGAGGTTCTTGGACGCGAACTGTCCTCCCAAGGTCACGAAGACATAGGTGTTGCGGGTCACCGCCTGGAGATGGCCCAGGCTGAAACCCAGCTTGCTGAAGTGCCCCTCGGCACGCGAGCTGGCGGCATCGGCGGCGCGCAGCGCGGCGCTTTGTGGGTCGAATTGGCCGAAGCTCGCGGCCAGCTGGTAGGTGCTCAGGGACTCGCTGCCGAAGAGGTCGCGCTGGTCGCCGTTGAGATTGACGGTCAGCAGCCGGCTTTTCTTCTCGGTCTGACCGCCGGTCGAATCCACGCGGTCGTCAAACCGCTTGTCGTCGAAGCTCACCTGCAGGAAGCGGTTGGCATTGCGGCTGCGCAGCAGCGGGTAACTGCCGAACACGCTCGCCACCTTGGCCGTACCGTGGGCCTGCAGACTGGAAAACTCCTTGCCCAGGCGGTAGTCCAGGTGGGCGTAGGCCAGGCCCAGCTTGCCGCGACCGGCCTGGACCTGGTAGGAAGCGCGCGCGTACTTGAGGCCGTCACCCGCGGTCAGCAGCCGCAGGCTGGCGACATCGCCCAGGCCTGCCGGGTTGTTCAGGTTCAGGACCGCACCCAGCCGCTCGCGGCCGGTATAGCGGTTGCCCTGGTTGTCGGCATCGACGCTGCCACTGACGGCAGCTCCTGGAACGATGTCGACAAAAAGGTCGGAAGTGCCTACGACCACGCCCGGCGCCAGAGTGGAGCGGATGGCTACACCGGGCAGGTCCGACAGCAGCAGCAAGCTGCTTTCCAGCGGCGCGCTGCGCACCGGCTGGCCCGGTGCCACATCGCCCATCAGGCCGGTGACCACCGACGAGGACAGCCGGGACTGGTTGCGCGGCTCGACCTTGCCATAAGTGCCTTCGACCACCGTGATAGTGACCTGACCGTCGCGCACATCCTGTGCCGGCAGGTAGGCACGTGCCACGAAGAATCCCTCACGCCGGTAGAAGTCGGTAATCCGTACGGCGAGCGCTCGCAGTTGCGACAGGTCGAGCTCGCTGCCGGGCTGGAAACCCGACTGCGCCAGCAATTCGCTGGCCGCGAAGGCCGTCGCCCCCTCGATCTGCACGGACGAGACCACGATTTTCACGCCGCCCTCCACACCGGTCTGGACCGGGGCCTCCGGCGACTGGATACGCAATTCCGGCGCGGGTCGCACAGGCTGCGGCACAGGTGCAATCTGCCGCAACTGCGTGCCCGCATCAGGCAATTGTTGGGAAAGAACAGCCTGGCTGGACAGACCGACAAGAGAACAGGTCAGAAGCCTGAAATTGCGCAAGTAGGACATCGGGAGAAGTGTGAAATCGTGCGCAAATGTAACTCCAGGTTCATCCCAGACTGTGGTTTGGCTGCGACGATCGGCCCATCCCGTGAAAAAATAAATCACAGGAAACCATTACATGCGCAGCCTCCCCGCACGCCGGATTCAGGATTTCCAGTCGCAGCCTGGCCTTGCATGCAGGAAAACTGCACGCTCAGCTTCAGCCACATGAGGAAATCGCCGCCAGCAGACGCGCGTTGTCAACCCTAACGACGGGCTCTGGAGCGGGCCTGCCGCTTACTTTTCAGCCAGGCCCGTGAACTGGTAAGCCAGCGAAACACCCACCACCTTGGCCTTGAAGTCGCCGCGCAGCGCCGACATGTGCCCGGCGGTGGCCATCACCGACAGGGATTTGGACAAGCGGTAACCCAGGCTCGCATTGGCTTGGCCCACCAGGCCGCCGCCCATCGCCAGACCGCCGCCGCCGGCAGCGCCCAGCAACGCTTCACCTTCCACAAACCAGCGATCGGAGACCGGCAACTGCCCGCCCGCACCGACCAGGCCGGTCATGTAGCCGCCGGCTTTGCCCGAATAAGCCGCCAGGGCCTGACCGGTCAGGAACCAGTTGGGCGAGACAAAGTAGTCCACCTGCATTCCGAGGTTGCCGACCGACTGGTCCACATTGCTGCTGCGCCAGTTGGGGCTGTTCTTGAGGTAATTCTGGGTCACCGTGCGCAGGCGCAGCGGCACGCTGTCAAAGCCATCCAGTGCAGTCCAGGGAACGGTCGCCGACGTCGCGGCGGGCAGGCCGAACTGGTAGTTCAGCTTGAGCGCCACGCTCTGCGCCTTGAAGCTCTTGGACGGTGCGCGCAGTTCACCCACGGACAGTTCCAGCGCAGTGCGCTGCGTCAGCTTTTGTTGCAGGGAGATGCCGGCATCCAGCAGCAGACCACCGCCGGTGTCCACATTGCCGCCACCGGCCGGACCGGCTGCGGCATGGAGTTTGAGGGCCGTGCTGCTGGTCAGCGGCAGGCGGTAACCGCCACCTGCCAGGATTTGCATGTAGCCGTTGCTCTTGCCGCCCACGGCGCCTTCGGCTTCCAGCTTCAGGAACCAGCGGTCGTCCAGATAAGACAGCCACTCCACGCCCAGCAGCTGCATGCTGTGGTGTTGGGGCTGGCCGCCGTCTTGCACGACGGAGGACGGGATTCTGTAGCTGCGTGCGACCAGGGAGAATTCCTGTGCGTTGGATGCCATGCCGAATGGCGCAGCCGATGCGCTGCCGCCGGATGGACCTCTATCCCAGCCATTGCCCAGCAGGCTGTTGAAGGAGTATTCATACAGCAGATAGGGCTGGGTCGTGCTGATCGATCCCGATGGGAATCTGACGTGGCTCACGCCGAAACCCAGCTTGCCGTAGCGCCCGGCTTCATAGATCAGACCGACATCGCTGCGCACCATCAGGCCGCCGCCCGCCAGGGCCAGGCTGCCGCGCCCGCTGCCCGCCCCCACAAACAGGCCCACATGGCCCAGCAAGGAGGGAGTGAGCCGCTGCTGCACTTCGCCCGTCATGCCCAGGGTGATGAAGCCGCCGCGCTCACCACGCACGGCGCCATAAGAAGCCAGGCCCAGCTTGACGTTGTCGGCCACATCGAACAGCAGATTGCCGCCCACCATGCCCATTTTTTCGTTGTTGGGCAGCTTCCAGGTTTCCGCGGTCACCCGCCAGGTCGTAGGCGTGGGGCGCAGTCCGAAAAGGCTGTCGTCCTGGTCCTTGGCGAGCCCCGCCAACGGCCAGCCCAGCCCGCCCGCGCAGACGCCGAGCACGGCCAAGGTTCGAAAACGGACGGAGGGGCTCAATGGACGGTTCATGGCAAAAGAATGGACATTAAAAACCCACCAAGTGGATGCGTGGTGGGTATTGGTGGTGGTGTCGGAGGGAGGAATTTCCCTCCCGTAGGGGCCAGCGTGTTCGGCAGATTCTAGCCGTCGGATTTCGCAGCGGGATCAGCCATGGGCCCTGTAGTGCTCTAAAACGACGATGGGCCCGCTCGCGCACGACTGCTTTCGCGGCGGGGGGTCGAACTATAGGATTATTGACATGCACTCCCCTGAAGCCATCACCAAGTTCGATCACTCCCGAGCCCAGGAGTACGCCACCCAAAGCCGGATTGCTCTGGCCGGCTATGACACCTGCCATGAACTGTCGGCCTGCTTGCTGTCGGCCCATCTGGGCGATGGCGACTGGCGCATTCTGGTCGGCGGTGCGGGCGGCACCGGCCAGGAAATCATCGCCGCCGCACCTCTGCAGCCACACTGGAAATTCGTGGCGGTGGATCCCTCCCCGGCCATGCTGGCGCCTGCCCTGGAACGGATCGCACAGGCCGGCTTTGCCGACCGTGTCGAGCCGATCGTGGGTACGGTGGATGCACTGCCCCGCGGCAGGCGCTTTGATGCGGCCACCTTGATCGGCGTGCTGCACCACCTGCCCTTGCAGCGGGAAAAGGACGAGATGCTGCGCGCCGTGGCTCAGCGGCTGGCGCCTGGTGCGCCGTTCATTCTGGCCTGCAACCGCTGCGCCTATGAGTCGCAGCCCTTGTTTCTTGCGGCCTGGGCGCAGCGTTGGCGCATGTCGGGCGCCAGCGACGCCGAAGTCGAAGCCAAGCTGGGAAAAATCCGCCAGGGGGCCGTTCCTCCGGGCTCCGAAGCCGAAGTGGAATCCATGCTGCTCGCAGCGGGCCTCACCCAGCCCGCGCGGTTCTTCTCCAGCCTGTTCTCGAGTGCCTGGATTGCTTTCAAGGACCCGGAAGCGGGCTGAACGCCTCGCCCAGGCGACAGATGCGGGCATACGATATTGACATACCGACTGATCGGTCGGTATTGTCAAGTCAATGACCTATGCCATCTCCAGCGTTAAAAAACACGACCTCTCGGCCGACTCGCGGCGGCGCGCGCTGGCCGCCGCCGAAGAGGCGTTCGCGGCCCAGGGCTTTCATGGCGCGTCCCTGAGCTCCATGGCCCGCACGGCGGGTTTGAGCAACCCCGGCCTGATCCATCACTACCCGACCAAGGCCGCCTTGTATCTGGCCTTGCTCGACCAGGTGGGCGGCGAGATCTGCGAGCGCGTGGCGACCGCCTTGGCGGACGTGGCCGGCCCCAGGGAGCGCTTGCGGGCCTTGATGGCTGCGCTGGCGGCCTGGACGATAGAGCGCCCCCCGGCCGTGCGGCTGATCCTCAGAGAGCTCATAGACAACATGGGGCGCGTGGACGCTGCGCAAACGCTGCCACTGACCCCTTTGGTGAGCACCCTGGCGAGGGAGTTCTCGGCGGCGCAAGAGGCAGGGCTGCTACCGCCCGGCCCTCCCCTGGCGTTTCTGACCCAGGTGCTGGGCACCCTGGCCTATGCGCTGGTGGTGCGGCCGACGTTCCACCGCATGCAGCTCGACGAGCCCTTGCTGTCGGAGGACCGGCGCTGGATCGAGAAGATCACGGAAACACTTTTTCAGACCTTGATTCGGAGCCATCCATGAACCCCGAAGTTGTTCGCGATTTGCACCAGCGCACCCTGGCCGCGGTGCGTGGAGAAAGACCGGAGCCCGCGACCGGCGGCGGCACCGTGGCAGTCGAGCCCTACCTGAGCCCCGACCGTCTCGCCCAGGAGGCCCGGCTTTTCAAACGCTTCCCGCAGCCCGTCGCCGCGAGTTCCGAGCTGCCCGCCCCCGGCGCCTGGCGCGCGCTGGACCGTGCCGGCACGCCCTTGCTGCTCGTGCGCCAAGCCAATGGCGCAGTCCACGCCTTCCTCAACGTCTGCCGCCATCGGGGCGCGCGCGTTGTGCCTGTGGGCAGCGGCGAGCAAGCCAAGGCCTTTGTCTGCCCTTATCACGCCTGGACCTATCAAGCGGACGGCGCGCTGCGCGGCGTGCCCGAGGCCTTTGGCTTTCCCTGTCTGAACAAGAGCGATTCCGGCCTGCGCCGGCTGGCCGCAAGCGAGCGTGCAGGCCTGATCTGGGTCATCACCGACCCCGATCTGGCGGACACCGATGTCGATGCCTGCCTGGGGCCGCTGATGGACGAACTGGAAACGCTGGATTTGCGCGCGCCGGCAGCCTTTGCGCCCAGGTCGTACGAAGTGAAGGCCAACTGGAAGCTGCTGGTGGACGGCTTTTTCGAGGCCTACCATTTCAAGATCGCGCACCGCCAGACGATCGCCCACATGTTCGCCGCGAATACGCAAATCGTCGACGAGTTCGGCCTGCACCGCCGCCTGTACCTCGTCAAGTCGAATTTCGAACGCGACAACCCTCCCGCGGTGGAAAGCTTCGAACCCCGCAAGTACGGCAATCTGCTGTATTTCTTCTTTCCCAGCACCACCATTCTGGTCCAGCCCGACCATGCCCAGATGAGCACCGTCGAGCTGCAGGCACCGGGCGTCACGAAGATCCACGAGATCACCTTGCTGCCCGCCGCGCCTGACAGTCCCAAGGCGCTAGGCTACTGGAATGCCAACGTCGACCTTTATCGCCGCACCCTGACGGAAGACTACGAACTGTCCGAGTCCATCCAGACCGGCCTGCCCTCCGGCGCCAATGCGGCGCTGACGTTCGGCACTTTCGAGTTCAGCGCGCCCCGCTTTCATGCACAACTGAGCGAACAGCTCGCAGCCCTCGAAGGCTGACCCGCCCATCAACCCCAAGGAGACCGCTGTGCACGATCGAACCCTGATGGAGACCCTGGAACGGCAGGTGGCCACTCGCCCCGATGCCATGGCCTACGCCCAAGGCGACAGACGCCTGACGTTCCAGGACGTCGAGCGCGCGAGCAACCAGATCGCCAACGCGCTGGCCGCCATGGGCGTGGTCCAGGGCGACCGGGTGGCGGCGCTGACCCGGCACCACCTCGACTGCATGCTGCTGCTGTTGGCCGCCTGCAAGCTCGGCGCCGTGTGCATGCCGGTGAATTGGCGGCTGACGGTGACCGAGCTCGAATACATTGTGGACAACGGGCAAGCGTCTTTTCTGCTGGTCGACGCGGATCTAGCGGCGAACGCGCTCCAGGCCCGCCTGCCCCGGCTCAAGCAACTGGTCTGCACCGAACAGGCCGGCGAAGGTCTGCCCGGTTTCGAAGACTGGTACAGCCGCTTCGACACGGCTTTCACGCCCGTGCAGGCCGGCACTTCCGATGCTGCGCTGCAGCTGTATTCCTCGGGCACGACGGGATTGCCCAAAGGCGTCGTGCTGTCGCACCAAGGCCTGCTGGCCGTGGCCCAGGCCATAGAAACCGACTGGGAGTTCGACCACCGCCATGTGATGGGCAATCCCTTGCCGGTGTTTCATGTGGCCGGCATCTGCGTGCTGGTGGCCACGCTTTATACCGGCGCACGCACCGAAGCGCATTCGAATTTCGAGCCCGCGGCCTACCTGCAAAGCTTCGCGGCCCAGGGCATCACCCACACCTTGCTGGTGCCCGCCATGATCCAGTTCATGCTGCAAAACCCGGCAGCGCGAACGGCTGATTACCGGAACCTCCGCTTGATGGCCTACGCCGGCTCGCCCATCAGCGAAGTGGTGCTCC
>JAMNYN010000330.1 GCA_023622805.1 Pseudomonadota bacterium
GACTTCGCGGCCGCCCGCATCGCGCTGCCGCCCACCCAGTCGCGGGCGCTGGCGCGCGACGACAACGGCATATTCCACTTCCCCAATCAAGAGGCCTGACCGTGCTGTACAAGCGCAATCCCCAACTCAACAAGAACGGTGAGTTGATTCACCTGCTGTCCACCGAAGGACTGTCCAAGGACATCCTGACGCACATCCTCGACACCGCCGCCAACTTCGTCAGCGTCAACGACCGCGAAGTCAAGAAAGTGCCATTGCTGCGCGGCAAGAGCGTGTTCAACCTGTTCTTCGAGAACAGCACGCGCACGCGCACCACCTTCGAGATCGCGGCCAAGCGCCTGTCGGCCGACGTGTTCAACCTCGACATCGCGCGCAGCTCGGCCAGCAAGGGCGAGTCGCTGCTCGACACCATCGCCAACCTGTCGGCCATGGCCGCAGACATCTTCGTCGTGCGCCACAGCGAGTCGGGCGCGCCCTATTTGGTGGCCCAGCATGTGGCCCCGCATGTGCACGTGGTGAACGCCGGTGACGGCCGCCATGCCCACCCCACGCAGGGGTTGCTGGATATGTACACCATCCGCCACTACAAGAAGGATTTCTCCAACTTGACGGTGGCCATCGTCGGCGACGTGCTGCATTCGCGCGTGGCGCGTTCGGACATCCATGCGCTCACAACCCTGGGTGCGGCCGAAGTGCGCGTGGTCGGCCCGCGCACGCTGGTGCCCACCGACCTGGCGCAAATGGGCGTGCGGGTGTTCCACACGCTGGAAGAAGGCATTCGCGATGCGGACGTGATCATCATGCTGCGCCTGCAGAACGAGCGCATGAACGGTGCGCTGCTGCCATCCAGCCAGGAGTATTTCAAGGCTTTCGGCCTGACGGCCGAAAAGCTGCGCCTGGCCAAGCCCGACGCCATCGTGATGCACCCCGGGCCTATCAACCGGGGCGTTGAAATCGACTCCGAAGTGGTCGACGGCCCGCAGGCCGTGATCCTGTCGCAGGTCTCGTTCGGTATTGCCGTACGCATGGCCGTGATGTCCATCGTCGCCGGCAATGAGGCTTGAAACCATGAAACTATTGATCCAGAACGGCCGCGTCATGGACCCGGTCCGGGGTTTTGACCAGATCTGCGACATCGCCGTCGCGGCGGGCTGCATCACCGCCATCGGCCCGCAGCCCGTGGACTTTGCGCCCGATCGCGTGATCGACGCCCAGGGTTGCTGGGTGCTGCCCGGCCTGGTCGACCTGTCGGTGCGCCTGCGCGAGCCCGGTCATGAACACGAAGGCATGCTGCAAAGCGAAATGGCGGCCAGCGTGGCTGGCGGCGTGACCAGCCTGGTCTGCCCGCCCGACACCGACCCGGTGCTCGACGAGCAGGGCCTGGTGGAAATGCTCAAGTTCCGCGCCGAAAAACTGCACCAGGCGCGGCTGTTCCCGCTGGGTGCGCTCACGCGCGGCCTGGCCGGTGAAATCCTCACCGAAATGAACGAGCTGACCGAGTCGGGCTGCGTGGGCTTCGGCCAGGCCGATGTGCCGCTGACCAGCACCCAGACCTTGCAGCGCGCGCTGCAATACGCCGCCACCTATGGCTACACGGTCTGGCTGCGTCCGCAGGAAATGCACCTGGGCAAGGGCGTGGCCGCCAGCGGCCCCCTGGCCACGCGCATGGGCCTGTCCGGCGTGCCCGTGGCGGCCGAAACCATTGCCCTGCACACGATTTTCGAGCTGATCCGCGGCACCGCGGCAAGCGTGCACCTGTGCCGCCTGTCGAGCGCCGCCGGTGTGGAGCTGGTGCGCCGCGCCAAGGCCGAGGGCCTGAGCGTGACGGCCGATGTGAGCATCAACTCGCTGCACCTGACCGATACCGACATCGGCTACTTCGACAGCAGCGCCCGCCTGAGCCCGCCGCTGCGCCAGCAGCGCGACCGCGATGCGCTGTCGGCCGCTCTGGCCGACGGCACCATCGACGCGCTGGTCTCCGACCATACGCCCGTCGATGATGACGCCAAGGTGCTGCCGTTCGCCGAAGCCGAACCCGGCGCCACGGGCGTCGAGCTGTTGCTGTCGCTGGCCGTGAAGTGGTCGCAGGCGCAGCAGGTGCCGCTGTTGCGCGCCATCGAAGTGATCACGGCCGCGCCCGCGCGCGTGCTGGGCTCGGCGCTGGGCGAGCTCGAGCAGCAACTGGGCCGCTTGCAGGTAGGCGGTGTGGCCGACCTGTGCATCGTCGACCCTGAGACCCACTGGAAAGTGGAGCCCACGGCCCTGACCAGCCAGGGCAAGTGCACGCCGTTCAACGGCTACGAACTGCCGACCCGGGTGCGCTGCACGGTGGTCGCCGGCCATATCGCTTTTGAGCGTGGTTGATCCGCAAGCCGGTGGCGCGTGGGGACGGGCCGGCTGGCGCCTGGTGCGCCTTGCAGGCCATTTGCTGCGCGGCCTCTGGACCATTGTCTGGCGTTTCCCGCGCCTGACGATGGAGCAGCGCAACGCCCTGGTCCAGGCCTGGGCCAGGGGGCTGCTGCCGCGCCTGGGCGTGCAGCTGCAAGTGCAGGGCACGCCGCCGGTCAACGGCCCGGTGCTGCTGGTCGCCAACCATTTGTCGTGGCTCGATATTCCGGTGCTGCACGCCGCGCGCCATTGCCGCTTCATTTCCAAATCCGACGTCGCTTCCTGGCCGCTGGTGGCCATGCTGGCGCGTGCCGCGGGCACGCTGTTCATCGACCGCAGCTCGCGCCGCGATACCTTGCGCATGGTGAAGTCCATGGCCGATGCCCTGGCGCAGCGCGACGTGCTGGCCGTGTTTCCCGAAGGCACGACCAGTGAGGGGGGCGAGATGCTGCCGTTTCGCCCGAACCTGATCGAAGCCGCGATACAGGCCGGAGCGCTGGTCCAGCCCGTGGGCCTGCGCTTCATCGATGCGGCCAGCGGTGCGGACAGCGCGGCCCCGGTCTATGCCGGGGACACCATGCTGCTGACTTCGGTGTGGCGCACGCTCAGTGCACCAGCCCTGATCGCGCGCGTGACCTACGGCGCGCCGCAGACCGCGCAGGGGCGCGACCGCCGCACCTGGGCACGGGACTTGCAAGCCGAAGTCGAGCTGCTGCGGCGTTCCTAGGGCTTGTTCTTAGTCGTTTTTCGCACATGGGGTGGGCCCCAAACCGCGTTAATCTAGCGGTTTTCGCGCTGGGCCGAATCCGTTCGCCCCGAGCCGGGCTGAGGGTACATGCGTTACCCTGCGCGCAGGCGGCATACGTGCAGTCGGCATATTGCTCCCGGCTTTTCACATCACAGCTACAGGTGGACCCATGAAATTTTCCCGTTTTTCCCTGCTGGCCCTGGCTCTTGCCGCGGTGACTACGGCCCATGCGGGCAAGACGCTGGACACGATCAAGCAGCGTGACCAGATCACGGTGGGCATCAGCAGCGGCGTTCCGGGCTTCTCCGCGGCCGACAGCCAGGGCCAGTGGAAGGGCCTGGACGTGGATGTGGGCAAGGCCATTGCCGCCGCGCTGCTGGGCGACGCGAAGAAAGTCAAATGGGTGCCGCTGGCCTCGCAGCAGCGCTTCACCGCCCTGCAGTCGGGCGAAGTGGACGTGCTGTCGCGCAATACCTCGGTGACGCTGACACGCGATGCATCCATGGGCCTGGCGTTCACGGCCATCGTGTTCTATGACGGTCAGGGCTTCATGGTGCCGGCCAAGACCAAGGTGCAAAGCGCCAAGCAGCTCAAGGGCGCGACGGTGTGCGTGCAGTCGGGCACGACGTCGGAGAAGAATCTCACGGACTTCTCGCGCATCAACCAGCTCAATCTCAAGCCCCTGGTGTTCGACAAGTTCGATGCCGCCAACGCCGCCTACTTTGCGGGCCGCTGCCAGGCCTACACCACCGACGCTTCGGGCCTGGCCTCGGTGCGCGCCAAGGAGGCCAAGGACACCAAGCAGCATGTCATCCTGCCGGACCTGATCTCCAAGGAGCCGCTGGGCCCGCTGGTGCGCCGCGGCGATGACGAGTGGCTGGCCATCGTGCGCTGGGTGGTCTACGGCCTGATCGAAGCCGAGGAAAACGGCATCACCCAGGCCAACGTCGACAAGCTGAAGGCCGAGACCACCGACCCGGTGGTGGGCCGCCTGCTGGGCAAGACCGAAGACACGGGCAAGCTGCTGGGCCTGGACAAGGAATGGCTGGTGCGAGCCATCAAGGCCGTGGGCAACTACGGCGAAATGTACGAGCGCAACGTGGGCGAGAAGACCTCGGTCGATCTGCCGCGCGGCAAGAACAAGCTCTGGAACCAGGGCGGTCTGCTCTACGCCTTGCCGGTGCGATGAGCCTGCAGGCCCCGATTCCCGCGCGGCCCGCACCGCCCAGGCCCCGGCCGGGCTGGTCCTGGCACCATCCGGCCACGCGCGCCCTGGTCTGGCAAGTGCTGGCCGTGCTGTGCATCGCCGCCGCTGTGGGCTGGCTGGTGCACAACACGCAGGCCAATATGGCCGCGCGCGGCATCCAGAGCGGCTGGGATTTCCTGGGCCAGACCGCGGGTTTCGACATTGGCGAGCAGCCGATTGCGTTTGAGTCCACCGATACCTACTGGCGCGCGTTTCTCGTGGGCCTGCTCAACACGCTGCGCGTGGCCGTGGCGGGCGTGGTGCTCAGCACCTTGCTGGGCGCGCTGGTGGGCCTGGGGCGTTTTTCGCGCAACCTGCCGGTGCGGGCGCTGAGCCGGGCCTATGTGGAGTTGTTCCGCAACGTGCCGCTGCTGGTGCAATTGCTGGTCTGGTATCTGCTGCTGGTGGAGTACCTGCCCGATGCGAGCGAAGCCTGGAACTGGCGGGAGATGGTTTTTCTGAGCAAGTCGGGCCTGGTGCTGCCGTTTCCCGAGCATGGCGCGGGCGGCTGGCACTGGAGCGTGCCCGTGCCCGGCGGTTTTGCGATCGAAGGCGGCGCGGCGCTGTCGCCGGAGTTTCTGGCCGTGCTGGCCGGCCTGACTTTCTACACCGCGGCCTTCATTGCCGAAGTGGTGCGCGCCGGCATCGCCGCCGTGCCGCGAGGCCAGATCGAGGCCGCGCAAAGCATAGGCCTGAGCCGGCGCCAGACCCTGTGGCTGGTGATAGGCCCGCAGGCGCTGCGCACCATGGCGCCGCCGCTGACCAACCAGTACCTGAACCTGACCAAGAATTCCTCGCTGGCCGTGGCCGTGGGCTACCCCGATCTGGTGTCCATCGCCAACACCAGCCTGAACCAGACCGGCCGCGCGCTGGAATGCATTGCCATCGTCATGGCGGTCTACCTGTGCCTGTCGCTGATGACGGCCGCTCTGATGGCACTGCTGCACCGCAGTGAAGTGGCCAGACGGGAGCCGGCATGAATACGGTGCATGCGCCGATTCCCGCGCGTGCGCCGCCGCAGCGCGCGGGTGGCGTGCGCGCCTGGGTGCGGCGTGAACTGTTTGGCAGCTGGATCAGTGCGCTGACCACGCTGGCCCTGCTGGCCTGGGCGCTGTGGGCATTGCCCGGGGCGCTGGACTGGCTGCTGTGGCGCGCCGTCTGGCATGCCGACGCCGACGCCTGCCAGGCCGCGCGCGGCATGGGCGCCTGCTGGGGCGTGGTGACCGAAAAGCACCGCCTCATCCTGTTCGGGCGCTACCCGCTGGAAGAGCAGTGGCGGCCTATGCTGGCCACGGGCCTGTTGCTGCTGCTGGTCGTGGCCAGCGGCATGCGGCGCTTCTGGAACCGCTGGCTGCTGCTGGCCTGGGTGCTGGTGTGGGCCGTGTTCTTTGCCTTGATGCGGGGCGGCGTGGTCGGCCTCACGCCCGTGCCTACCGAGCGCTGGGGCGGCCTGCCGCTGACGCTGATGCTCACCACCTTGTCCATCGTCCTGGCCTGCCCGCTGGCCGTGCTGCTGGCGCTGGGCCGGCGCTCGCGCATGCCGGCGATCCGTGTACTCTGCGCGGTGGTGGTGGAGCTGGTGCGTGGCGTGCCCCTGATTTCCGTGCTGTTCATGGCCAGCTTTCTGTTCCCGCTGTTCCTGCCTGTGGGTGCGACGCCCGATGTGCTGCTGCGCGTGCTGCTGGGCATTTCCCTGTTCGCCGCCGCCTATCTGGCCGAGACCGTGCGCGCCGGCCTGCAGTCCGTGCCCCAGGGCCAGCTCGAAGCCGCGAACAGCATAGGCCTTTCGTGGTGGCAGACCCAGCGCCTGGTGGTCCTGCCCCAGGCGCTGGGCGCCGTGGTGCCGGGGCTGATGAACAGCTTCATCTCTATCTTCAAGGACAGCTCGTTGATCACCATCGTGAGCCTGTACGAGCTCACGGGCTCCCTGGGCCTGGCGCTCAGCGGTGACCCGGTCTGGCGTCCTTTCATGGTGGAGGGCTACCTCTTCATCACCGCGATTTATTTTGTGGTCTGTGCGGCCATGTCACGCTACAGCCTGTGGGTAGAGCAGCGGCATGCGCGCAGCCAGGCCCGTTGAAAGAAGACCTGCATGCCAGACAACTCCATGGTCCGCTTCGAACAACTGAACAAATGGTTCGGGCGTGAGTTTCATGTGCTGCGCGACATCGATCTCGACATCGCGCGCGGCGAGCGCCTGGTGGTCTGCGGCCCTTCGGGTTCGGGCAAGTCCACGCTGATCCGCTGCATCAATGCGCTCGAGCCATTCCAGCAAGGGCGCCTGACCGTGGGCGGCGTGGCCCTGGGCGTGGAAGGCCGCGAGGACGAGCGCGCCGTGCAGCAGGTGCGCCGCAGCGTGGGCATGGTGTTCCAGCAGTTCAATCTGTTTCCGCATCTGAGCGTGCTGGACAACCTGACGCTGGCGCCGCGCAACGTGGGCAAGATGGCGCGCGCCCAAGCCGAAGCCCAGGCCATGGTGCAGCTGGAACGCGTGCACATCGCCGAGCAGGCGCACAAGTTTCCGCTGCAGCTGTCGGGCGGCCAGCAGCAGCGCGTGGCGATCGCGCGCGCGCTGTGCCTGGCGCCGCAAATCATGCTGTTCGACGAGCCCACTTCGGCGCTCGACCCGGAGATGGTGCATGAAGTGCTGGACGTGATGGTCGAACTCGCGGGCCAGGGCATCACCATGGTCTGCGTGACCCACGAAATGGAGTTCGCGCGCTCGGTCGCCGACCGCGTGGTGTTCATGGACCAGGGGCAGATCATCGAACAGGCTGCGCCTGAGGCTTTTTTCTCACGGCCTGAGAGTGAGCGGGCGCAGCAATTTCTGGATAAGTTGCTTGGGGCGAAGCGCTAGGATTTTCTACTTTCAGCGGCCTGCCACGGGCAGAGGCCGGGTCTCGGCCCGGCAGCCGACTTCCTTTTCTTGCTCGCACAAGAAAAGGAAGCAAAAGAATGCGGCCCTGCTGTCTGCGACCCTCCGCTTCGCTGCGGGCCACCTGTCGTGCTCGGTCCCGGGCTGCGCCGCAGAACTCGCTGCGCGGCTTCGCCGCTACGCTCGAACAACTGCGGCGAGTCAGTTTACGAAGCAGGTGTGTCCTTCGGCACACCTGCCAGCCCGGGCCCTGCGCGCGCCAGGCGCAGCCAGAAGGGCGGGAAGCGGGATAGCTCCGTGGGTGACTAAACGCCGCGCCCCGGTGCAAAGGATGTTTTGTCCTATTCCCGAGGGAACGTCACTACATGCTCCACCTGCAGCGCCATCCCCACCCACTCGCCGATCCCGTGGTTGTGGTGGCTGGGCACATGGGCCATCACGGTCTGGCCGCTGGCCAGACGCAGGGTGTAGAGAAACTCCGAGCCGCGGAAGGACTTGCGCACGATCTGTGCCTTGACGGGCGCGCCGTCGACGTGGATCACGTCATCGGCGCGCAGCAGCACGTCGCATTCGCCGCCGGGGTAGCTCGAGGGCAGAGGGCACTCGTCCAGGTCGCTGAGGTCGCCCAGCGGCGTCTGGGCCACCACGCCATTGTCGCGCATCACCAGCTGTGCGGGCAGGAACACGCCGTGGCCGATGAAGTCGGCGACGAAACGCGTGGCCGGCCGATGGTAGAGGGTGTAGGCGTTGTCCCATTGGTGCAACTGACCTTCGTTCATCACGCCGATCACGTCGCCGATGGCAAAGGCTTCGAGCTGATCGTGCGTGACGAACAGCGCCGTTGCGCCCGCGGCCTTGAGTATGCCGCGCACTTCGTGCGCCAGCCGCTCGCGCAGGTCGACGTCGAGATTGGAAAACGGTTCGTCCAGCAGCATCAGCTGCGGGCGCGGCGCCAGCGCGCGCGCCAGGGCCACGCGCTGCTGCTGGCCGCCCGAGAGTTCATGCGGATAGCGCTCGGCGCTGCCTTCGAGGCCGACCAGCTCCAGCACTTCGGCCACGCGCGCCGCCTGCTCGCTCTTGCGCCATTGGTGTATGCCGAAAGCCACGTTGCCGCCCACGCTGAGGTGGGGGAACAGCGCGTAGTCCTGGAACACCATGCCTATGCGCCGCTGCTCGGGCGGCAAGGCCGTGTTGGCACTGCTCACCACCTGGTCTTGCAGGCGGATTTCGCCGCTGCTCACGGGCTCCAGCCCGGCCACGGCGCGCAGCAAGGTCGTCTTGCCGCAGCCCGACGGGCCGATGAGCACGCCGATGTCACCGGCGTTCAAATTCAGTGAAACGCCTTGGACGGCGGCCTGTGGGCGGCCGGCATAGCGCACCCCGAGTTGGGAGACCTTGAGAAACATTCCTCGATTGTAGGGCGGTGCAAATGCTTAGAATTCGCATTTGCACGAAAGGCCCTTGT